>JAYSRS010000430.1:0-11511 GCA_043720935.1 Saprospiraceae bacterium | reverse complement strand
TTTTGCCAATCTTTTGCCAATCTTTTGCCAATCTTTTGCCACAAAAATGCCTTTTTTTACTCAAAAATTGATTTGCGACATAAAACCGATAATTCCGTTAAACATCGTATTTTATAAGAATTAAAGAAAAACATTTTATCAATAACTACCCATTTAAGGTATTGAAAATAAAAAATTTACGCCGTATTTTTGCGGTTTTAATTAACTACATTTACTTTTTATCAGAAAACAAGATAACTATGTTACTAACAAACCGAATTTTTCAATTATTTAACACCAAATGCCAATGAAACAACTCCTGTCAGAATCGGCTCGCTATAATGCGTGGGCCAACGAACATCTCGTCAATCTTTTCCGCTCCGTTGACGATGATTACATTACCGAAAACGTTGTGAGTAGTTTTCCGTCTATTCGCGCTACATTGACCCATATTTGGGACGTAGAAACGCTTTGGTTAGAGCGATTAAGAGGCTATTCGCCAACAACTTTTCCGTCAAAAAACTTCAAAGGGTCGAATGACACACTCTATGAAAAGCTGTTAGATGCCTCAAATGCCTTAACAGAATTCATCGTTTCACGCCCTGCGCCTTATTATCGGAACAAAATGCGCTTCCGATTGTCAAGTGCCAATGAAGAAATGTACGAATCCGTTACCGACATGGCCTACCAATGTTTGAACCATTCGACGTATCACCGAGGACAACTCGTCACGATGTGTCGGCAGTTGAAAATTGGCCCCATTCCGAGGACGGATTTTATCCTCTATCGGCGTGAAGCACAATCGATTGAAGTGTATTAGCGGCGCACACATGAGGGCAATTATGAAGAAGGGCAATCATTGTGGTTGCCCTTCTTTGTAGAGGTGGGCCACTGATTTGACTGATACAACTGATTTACACTGATTTTTTGTCATTCAGAAGGAAACTGAAAAAATCAGTGTAAAATCTGTCGTATCCCCCAATCTATGGCCCATTTTGGATGCGTACAGTAATATTCATAATGACTTCAAAATCTGAAATTCGTTTTAAATCAGCCGCAATTTTACTCCCCCAAACGCGTACCGCAAAGCCGCAGGTTCAAAAAACCTATCGCCTTGAGCATTCAGTTGCACATGCGCAAAGTAACGTGCATTGTTCAGATTATTGACGCCCAAAAAAGGTTCAATCGCCCAACCGCGCATAGAAAACGTGTGGCCTAAACGACAATTAAAAACAGAATAATCAGTCGCGGAAGCCGTGTTAGCATCATTTGCGAAGACTTCGCTGACATTTCGACCCGTAAATGAAGCAAAAAAGCCTTTCGGATGCGCGTAACGCAACTCTAATTGTGTATTCGTTTTAGGAATCCCTAGCAAGAGTTTGCCGTCGTAATTTGTTGTGTTAACAGCATACGTTTTATATGTAAAATCCGAAGACGTATGCGTCAAGTAAGCCGTTAAATGTCTTGTTATTTGGCAATTAAAACCCAATTCGACGCCACGACGAAGCGTTTTTCCTGCATTTCTGTAAAATGTTTTGCCCGTTTGACCCGCGATTTGATAAGGCACAACATCGTTTTCCGTTCCAATTCTAAACAACGCCATATCCAAATAGACCCCCTCAGTAATTTGACCTTTCAAACCAACTTCTAAGGAGTGCGCCGTTTGAGGTTGCAAATTAGCATTAAAACCACCAATATTGCTTGGATTATTGGACAATTCATTGAGCGTCGGGCTTTCAAAAGTTGACCCATAATTGGCATAAATGGACGTATTTGGCATCAATTCGTAATTAATGCCCAACATCGGATTAATTTTCGTGAAATGCCGACCACCCGATTGATTGCCGTCTGCGAGGTAGTTGTCCGTCGCTTTTAAGTCCAAATCATCGTAACGAACGCACAAAGACAGCAGTAATTTGTCCGTCGGCTGCAATTCTTGCAAGGCATAAACACCCACACTTTTGAAGGTTTCCAACTGATTTAAGGTCAATTTATCAGGAACATATTGCGTCACACTGTCTTTGACGGTTCTCAAATAACTAAAACGCTGACGCGTATCTGCTTGATTGTCAATATCTAAACCTACTTTTAGGCGATAAGCTGCAGTCGCAATTTTTTCTTTCAATTGATACCCCAAACTGACACCATAATACGTCCGTTTCAAATCACCATAACCATTCGCCAAAATAGCCAGCCGATTTTGTAACCGCCGTGTTGTATAAAAAGTACGCGCTGAAAAACTATGTTTATCGTTAATTTTTGTTTCAAACGTCGCCCCTACCCGACCTTGACTGACGATTTCGCCTGTTTGGTACAACAAATTTGTCGCACCTGCCTGTTGTCGATTGTCCGCCGCTTGAGCCGCCGTCAAACCTCCTGCATCATTTGCCACGGGACTGTTTCCGTAATTTGCCAAGAGTGTCAACTTTGTATTTGGCGTAAATTCATACGCCCATTTTCCATTAAAAATCGAATTCTTCATTTGGCTATGCGCCCGATACCCCTCAGTATTATTAACAGAACCATTGAGAAAATAAGAAAATTTGTCAAATTTTTGCCCCATTTTAAGCTGATACCTTTGAAAACCAAACGAACCACGGCTCAATTGCGCTTCCAAAAGCGGTCGCCGCGTCGTCGGATTTTCGGTCAACATATAAATAACGCCACCCGCCGCATTACCATACAAGCCCGAAGCCGCACCGCGCAAGACTTCCATCTGACAAATAATGCCCATATCTAAATTGTCCACGTCGGCTTGTCCGTCGGGCGTTCCCTCAGGCAACCCGTCCGTAAACAACCGAATACCCCGAATGCCAAAAGCCGCCCGTGCGCCAAAACCACGGATGGAAATGCGTAAATCTTGCGTGAAATTGTCGGAATTCATTGTAAAAACGCCAGGAATTGCGCTCAAAACCTCATAAGGTGACAGTTGTTGCGTAGCCGTTTGCAGCCTCGTTTTGTCCAAAACAGTCACGGCCAACGGCGTTTTTCGCGCCGTCAGGGTCATGCGCGTTGCGGAAATTTCAAGAATTTCTAGCGGCTTAGGCAATGTATCATACGGCATGTTTTGGCTTGATAACAGCGTTGGCATCGCTAAAAAGAAAAGGCTCATGTACTTTTTCATAAATTCTATTTTATCCGCAAAAATAGGTGTTCATTGATAACCCCTCAGTATTTTCACAAAAAAACGTCTTAAAAGCAACTGCTTCCAAGACGTTTTCTGTGAAATACCGAAGAAACGGCAATAAGTTACGTGCTTTTATTGTCGTTACGCGCTTGGGCTGCGTAACATCAGTGAATGAATCTAATTCGTGCCTTTTTATAACTCATAGCTCAATTTAAAATGACTTTTTAAACGCCCATCGTGCGTCACAATGAGCAAGGTCGCATTCACTTCGGCGGCTTGTTGTTCCAATAATTTTATCACTTCTTCCGCGTTTTTATCGTCGAGTGCCGAGGTCGGTTCATCGGCTAAAATGACGGACGGGGCGTTGATTAATGCCCTTGCAATGTTCGCCCGTTGTGCTTCGCCAATGCTCAATTCGTGGGGTTTTGATTTTGATTTATGACTTAAATTTAATTTTTGTAAAAATTTAAAAATCAATATTTTATCGGGTTTATTACCGCCTAATTGTTGCGCTAACATCAGATTTTCTTCAACCGTTAGTGACCGAATAAAATGCGCTGTTTGGAAAATAATCCCAATGTTTTTTCCTCTAAAATGGTCGAGTTCAGCACTCCTCAGTATGGTCAGGCTTTGGTCATTAATGTGAATATCACCCGATTTTGGCGACAACAAACCACCTAACAAATGGAGCAAAGTCGTTTTTCCACTGCCCGATTGTCCGAGCAATAAGCCTTGTTCACCGCGTTTTAAATCAATATCGGGAAACTGCATCGGCTTCGCGGCAGCGTATTCAAACGTTAAATTTTTAGTTGTTAGCATTGTACTTTTTCCTTTAATTTACAATTTTATTCTGACAAAGGTATTTATATTTTTGAACTGAGCAAAACCTCAAAATACTGAGGGGGCATCCTTTCTGCTTCTTTACACTCTGCAAAGTGCGCTAAATCAGTATTTTTTTTAAATCACCGCTTTTCTGCTTTTCAATTACGCCAAAATAGCTACTTTTGAGCAATCAAAAACAGTCTTGACAATTTTAATTGTGCCTAAACGTCTGTTTAATTTTACGGAATTATCGGCTTTATGGTACAACGGTGTTTTTTATAAAAAATAAAATACGTAAAGTGTTGATTACCAACATTTACGAAATCTTAAAGATTTCGTAAATGTGCGCTGTACCATAAAGCCGATAATTCCGTAATTTTAAGTTGATATTACACTATAATTTTAATAAATTCAGTTATTTTTTTATGAAAAAAGTCCTCGTTGTTGCCGCAACACCGTTTGAAATTCAACCATTTCTCAATTTTTTAACCGCCGAAATGCGCCAAAAACAATCGGTCGTTTTTAGGAATTATGAATTAGATGTCCTCGTCACGGGCGTCGGAATGGTCAATACGGCCATAAAACTGACCAAAAGATTGACTCAAAATAAGTACGATGTGGTCTTAAATGTAGGCGTAGCGGGCAGTTTTATTGGCGATAAAAAGACCAAAAACCCGCCGATACTGAGGGGGGCTGTTGTGGAAGTAGTGAGTGAACAATACGGCGATTTAGGCGTTGAAGAGGCCGACGGCAAGTTTACGGATATGTTCGATATTGGATTAATCAAGCCTGACGAAGTACCGTTTAAAAAGAATAAATTATTGAATCCCAAGCCTTTAGACTTGAAAGGTTTACCGAAAGTGACGGGTTTGACGGTTCAAAAAGTACATGGTTTTGAGCCGAGTATTGAGGCTATTTCAAAAAAGTACGATACCCAAATTGAGACAATGGAAGGGGCGGCGTTCTTTCAGACGTGTTTGACTGAGGGGGTCAATTTTGTCCAAATTCGGTCTATCTCAAATTTCGTAGAAGCTCGAAATCGAGAACATTGGAAAATGGAAGAGGCTGTTCAGAATTTGAACGAGGTTTTGGTAGAACTATTTGAAAAACGTTTGATTTAATGATTATGACTAACCCCAACTTTTAAGTTGGGGCTTCAATTAACCCCACTTCTACGGCTTTAGCCAAAAATCTATTACCTAAGTTAGTGGCTAAAGCCGATTGAAGCTCTTAGGCATAGTCCCCAACTTAAAAGTTGGGGTTAGTCATACAAGCTATTGCTACTTAAAAAGAAAAGTGTCCTATTGTCTGCCTTTAAAATTTCGGTTAGACTAAAATACACAATTTTAATGGCAATCACGTGAGAAAATTACTTAATTTATGCTAGAAAAAACAACACATACTAAAACATGGTTTTTTGTCCAAAATGTCATTCGCAACTCATAGACGGGGCGAAATTTTGTCATAACTGCGGAACAAACATTGAAATCCCGCTTGGTAATTGCGCGAGTTGCAGTAAAAAGAACCCCGCCGATGCCCAATTTTGTTATTCATGCGGCAACCCGATGAATGCAATCGTGATGCCGCGTGTGTATGAAAGCCGTTCAAAATACGATTTTCAACAGCTTGACGTGTTGGAAGAACAGATAAAAACTTTGTTTTTTGAAGAACTAAAACGCCTCGCGTCGTGGATTGCACCCGATAAAATTGAGGATTATTTGAGAGAATTTTATTTCAAAAATTTTACGTCAACCGTTGCCCGCCGTGCCGAACAACTCGCCGAAGAATTTGCCGAATTGAACTATCGCCAAGCCTTTTCGACGGTTCTATTGCTTGAAAAACAGCTTGAAAATGCCATTGCGAGTTTGGCTTTGTACCATATTATTTACAATTGTTCGGCGATAAACCCGTTTGAATTGCCCGAAAAAATCATGCGTTACGAACGGTCTATTCGTGGGAAAGTGGATTTGAAACAGTTGGTTTTTGACTACCTAAATTTTCCAAAAGAACGAGAGCGTGTTTTTACGGATTTTGTCAAAATGCCGTTTTCAACCCTTCAAAATGCCGCTAAAAATTACGTTTTTGCCGCCAAAGATGAGTTTATCTACTTCATTGCCGACCAAACTTTATTGGGTTCAGGTAAAGAAGGTTTTGCAATGACAGAGTACGCGATTTATTGGAAAGCACCGCTTGAAAAGCCCCACAAAGTGTATTATCATCATTTGGCAAGGCTTGAAAGACATAAAACATGGATTACCATTAATGGGCATTTTTTTAGTATTAACCCTTCAATAAATGTTAAAATGTTGTTGCTTTTAGAAAAATTGAAGGCGATTTATTCCACGAATTAGGAAACGATTTTGAAAATGTACGGGGTTTAGACCCCCTCAGTATTCTCTCAAATTTACCTACTTAAGGGCATAAAAACATGAAAAAGCCCGAATTTTCGTTGTTAGAAAATTCGGGATAATTCATGTTTTATGCTAACTTATTGATTATCAAGCATTAATTCGCCATAATCCTTGTAGCACCTTCATTCGTTGGCTCAATCACCAAGGCTTTTCCCGCCAATTCTTTGGCTTTCACCATATCATTGACAGAGCCATAATAGTATGCCATATAAACATAAGCTCTAACAACATATCCTTTGCTACGGTCGTCAGGCGTTGCTTCGTGCAATTGAATCAATTTTTCATACGTTTCTTTCGCATTAAAGGTTGGCGGCTCTTGCGTATCCGATTTTCTTTGGCACAATGCTTTGTAATGATAACCGTCCGAACCTTTAGGTACTAACTCAATGTACTTATCAGCATACTTGATACCTGCAATTGAGTCACCCGTTACGTAAGCGTAATACATCGCGTAGAAATATTCACCGCCCGTTACTTTGCAACCATAAGCCGTTTTTTTATCAAGCATAGCGAAACCTTCTTTAAATTTCTTCTGCTCGTAATAAGCGTTGACCAAATCCGTATAAACGGTGCAAGTCTGACTTGAATCTACTTTCAACAATTCGTCATAACTCTTCAAAGCCTCGTCAATTCTGCCCAATTTTTGAGCTGATTTAGCGGCGTATTGATAGTCATAATAGACCAAACGGTCAGCAGGAAGCGCAATCATCAAGGCTTTTGACGCCTTGTTTGATTCTTCTAACAACGCTTTCCAATCATCGCCAAACGGTGCTTTTTTACCTGCTTTCAAGGCATCTGCTTCAATTTTTGCCGCTTTTTCAAACGCTGACCAAGCAATCCAACGGTTAGCCACTTTATAATCAGGGGCGTCGTTCAACAATTTTTTAGCTTCTGCAATCGAGCGGTCGTAGTCTTTAGCTTGGTAAGCTAAAAATTTAGCAAAACGCAAACGCGCATCAAAATCCTTACCCGCCAACGGGATATATTTTTCAAGAACACCCGTAACTTCATTGAATTTGCCCAATCCCATCAACACTTCCACTTTGTCTTTGTAAAGCGGCGCGAAACTTGGGTCAATCTTCAAACCTTTTTCGATGTCTTCCAAAGCCAAGTCGAACTTGCTTGCGCGCATCCAAATCCGCGCTTTTTTCTGATACACTTCGGCATCTGCTTTATTTTTTTCAGAAGCCGATTCGTAAGCACTCATTGCAGCACCTGCATCGCCTTTCTTCATCTGACCTTCGCCCAAACGCAAGTAGTAAGTACTGCTTTTAGGGTCAATGTCCTTCGCCCGTGTATAATACGCGACGGCTTGCTCGTAATTTGGCTGTGTGCAATTCATAAATGCGTCACCGACTAACATAATAACGTCAGGGTGGCCTTCCCTGAATTTTTTAGCTTTTGACGCACGAATCGCTTGGTCAAAAGTTTTGAGCGCTTCTTTTCCATTTTTTGCGTCGAGCAACAACTTGCCCATACCAACCAAACATTGCGGGTTACTTTTGTCAATCACCAAACCTTTGTCGTACTCCGCGCGCGATTTAGTCATGGCTTGTGCCGCATTCTCCGCGATAAGGTCAGAATAGTAGCTTTCGCCCAACCAATAATAGGCTTCGGCTTGACGCACAGGTTCTTTTTCGGCAGCGATGTAATCAGTCAACACCTTACGGGCGTCGCCGTAGTTTTCGTTGACGATGAGTTTTTTAGCTTCGTCGAGCTTCGTAGTTTGCGCTTGTACTGTGCAAGCGAGCATGAGCAATGCTGCAAGGATTTGGATTTTTTTCATCGTCCTACTATTGTTGTATGGGTTGTGATAAAAACTGATTTCTAATTAAAAAAATAATGAATGATAAAGGATGAATGATGAATTTACAAAACATAATACTAATTTTTATTTGCAAATACAATTCTTATTGTTTGACTATAAAACCCTTCATCTTTTTGTTCTTAACATAGAGACGCAAACGAAACAAAAGGGTTCTAATGTTTTTAGTTAATAAAATATTAAAGGCAAAAATGGCCGATTCAACCAAATAAAAGGGAAGGTCAGAAATATCAGATTTCAAAAATCTAAAAATGTAATAAATTGATTGTCAATATTTTGCACTTAGACATTTCCGAAATCAGAAATCATCGAAATCAGAAATCGTTTTACTTCGTGACTTTTCCAATCGGCGTTGACTTGATTTCAATGGAACGCTCGTCTTGATTTGCGGGATAAAGACCCGCTTTGAGCATAATTAATTGACCAATTTCACCATGTATAAACGATGTAAAACCAGCAGCTAAACCCGAACGGCGTTCCCGTTGAATCATAAATACTTCCCTACTGAGCGGGTAGTTGCCGTTTGCTAAATTCAATTGATAAGGCTTATGGAATACGTTTTCAGCGCCTTTGGCAACGCTCACCAAGCGGGTTTTCTGCAAATATTGACGCGTCGTAGGGTCGTCAGAATCTGAAATCCAACTCCAACCGATAACACCAACGGCGTTTTCGTGGGTTGATACGTAATTAATGACTTCAAGATTCGATTTAGCAGCGAAGGCGTTTTTAGGCATTGCCGTTGTCCCCGTTTTTGAGAGCAAATGACTGACCGTTCCTGAATTGGCATTGTCAAAAACGACCGTTACATCGCCCGAAGTGCCGCCACCGAGTTGCGACCATTTTGTAACAGACCCCCTCAGTATATTTGTGATTTCGCTCATTGTCAACGTCGTGTCACGGTTTTTAGGATTGACAACGAAGGCAACAGCATCCGTCGCAATCTTAATATGAGGCGGTGTAAAAGTGATGGATTTGAAAGCGGCCATTTCCTTTTCGGTCAACCTACGGCCAATCATAATGACCTGACTCGTATCGTTGAACAAGTCTTGAACGCACTCATTTTCGGAACGGTGGCGCAACGTAACAGTTGCCCGTGGATATTGATGGTGAAACAAAGCCGCTTCGGCTTCCGCAATCGGGCGGACGGTTTCGTCAACTGAAACGGTTGTTTTGCCCGTCGTCGGTGTGTCCAAAATTTCATTCGTTTTGCTATCTTTTGACTGGCAAGCCATTGACAAACAAGCGATTACGCTACACGCAAATAAGTATTTTTTCATGTAAAAATATGTTTTGAGTTTTGAATTTTGGGTTTTGAGTTCAGTGTGTCTAGGACAACTCAAAACCCAAAACTCAAAACTTACAATTCTCTATCGGGTGAATCCCAATTTTTAGCAGCACGGTACATTCTGAAACAGCCGTAAACCAAACAAGCAATGCCGAACGCATAGCCGTAATTTTGGTTGCCAAGCAAGTAAAGTCCCGCTTTGGTTGATAAAAAAATGGCAGCAATGGCCAAGTAACCAAGCCCCAAAAACATTCTAAAATAATACGGAATCGAACTTTTCCGTGGGTTGTTATTCTTATCCATCCAAACAATTTTTCGCAAAAGTAGAAATAGTCAGTAAAAAAAGAAGTGTTCAAAGAAATTGGGCGGAATTAAAATAGTTTAAAGTTTGATATTTGATGTTTGAAGGCCGCTAAATCTTAGATATTTTGTTGTTTTTTTACCATTTTTCAAGCGTTTTTGCTTGAAAAATGGTAAAATACTGAGGGGGTCATTTTTTAGTTTAAAATTGACAATTTGAATTTTCAAGAGCGATGCGTAATAAATTAGGGGCGACTGTGAAAGTCGCCCCTACCTACACGTAGCAGCGTATGTGCGTTTGCAAGCGTAACTTTTAAGGTTGCACCTGTTAATTGAAATTGTCAACCTTCCAACTTAAACTTTATCGGCAACGTGAACGCCACATTCACCGCCTTGCCGTTTTGGCGGCCTGGTTTCCAAGTCGGCATGGCGTTTACAACGCGCAAAGATTCTTCATTGCAGCCACCGCCGATGCCGCGTTTGACTTGAATATTCTTAACAGTTCCATCTTTCCATACCACGAAACTCACGTAAACCGTCCCTTCGATGCCGTTTTCACGCGCCAAGGGTGGATATTTGACGTTTTCAGACAACCACTTAAACATCGCTTTCGTACCGTCGGGAAATTCAGGTACTTGTTCAACAATCAAGTGAGTTGTGTTATCTTCAACGGGTTTGGCCGTAACAGGTACATCAATCGGCGGGGCAACGGGTGCAACGACGGCGGGAACAAACGCCTCGCGGTTCTCCCCTTCTTGCGTTTGATTGGCCACGTTGACCGTAATATCCGCAGGATTCGGCATCGGTGGCTCGGTTTCCACTTCATTCGTCACGACAGGCGGTACAAAACGGAGGGTGGCAATTTGTTTTGGCGGCGGCGGTGGTGGTGGTGGCGGCACGATGTCGTCCTTGGGTTTTTCTGGTGGAACGGGCGTCATTTCAATCGGCGTAACGTCCAAGTTCACCTTTGCAGGTGTCAAACGCGTGGCAATCAACGGGCTGCTAATGAGCAGCCCAAAAATGGCCAAACCGCCAATAACGCCGCGTTTCATACGTTTTCCGTAGGATTGACGAAGGGCATACGCGCCATAAGCCTTGTTGCGCGACTCAAAAATGATGTCGTCAAAGGCCATTTTCCAATATTTACTTTCCATGATGTTAGATTTTTTAAAAAAAAATTTGAAGAAAATCAGATTTTAAAGAGGCAACGTTGCTGATTGAAGAGATGATACTGAGGGGTCGTTTTGGTGGGTCGTCTTAGAATTATTTTTCGGAATCATTGGTTATTTATCGCAACGCAAACTTGACGCGGGTTTGAAACTGGCGTCAAGTTGTAACTAATTGATTGTCAATAGATTTGAAATGATTTTTCACTTTGCAATAAATAACTGATGACTTCGTTATTTATTTATTTTTTTTTGTTTAAGTTTCAATCTCAAAGAAAATTATAGAGGAGTATTAATGTGCAATGCAAGGGTCAGCATTTACGATTCAATTTTTCTATTAAAATTCAGGTACGAGAGAAAATTATGGAGGAGTATTAATAAGCGATATAACTTTTAGCATTAACGTCCTAAGTTTTTCATTTACTGATGTTACGCAATGGCACACTGATTTGAGGGATACGGCTGATTTGCACTGATTTTTTTCCACAAGCATTTCCATTAGTAACGCGAAATAAATAAAAGCGTATTTTCATACGCACTGTTTTTCGCTGCGCGAAAAAGGCGTGCGTGGAGAAAATCTATCGGAGGCAGCTTGT
>JAYSRS010000429.1:0-11525 GCA_043720935.1 Saprospiraceae bacterium | reverse complement strand
TAGGAATGTGAAATAAATAAAAGCGTATTTTACGGGCTGTTTTTCGCTGCGCGAAAAAGACGCCCTTTAAAAGATTTTTTAAGGAGGCAGCTTGTTTTTTGAAAGAAAATCTATGATTTTCTTTCAAAAAACAAGCTGCCTCCGATAGATTTTCTCCACGCACGCCTTTTCGCGCAGCGAAAAACAGTGCGTATGAAAATACGCTTTTATTTATTTCGCGTTACTAATCAATATTTTACACTATAAATCCACCTATTATTAATTATTCTTCATTCATAAAAATTCTCTTTTCGTATGATAAAAAACATAACCCTCTTTGTCTGCTTATTGGTTGGTTTCCCACTAACTGCCCAAGATAACAAGGCATTTCCTATGAAATTTGCCTTTCGTCATTCTGACACTATGCGCTTGACGCAACCCGTCGCGGGTGTCAACAACACAAATGCGATGGTGTATAATCCGACCGTTAACGAATTGTGGATGGGCAGTTCACACAACGACTCAATCATGCGTTTTACAATTTCTGCGGGTAAGTATTTGGGTGCGTTTCGCGTCGCCCGATTGGTTGCTCCTGCCACTTTGACAAACCGTCATTTCCGCCAATTGATAGTTGGTAGAGAAGGGTTTATTTATGGTGTTAACAATACGGACACGATTCGTAAACTCGACCCGACGACAGGTCAAAAAGTGGCGCGTATCGTTCTCCCAAAATGGATGGGCAATCAATCTGTTATTACGTATGATTCCACAAACGGCGGTCGGTATTGGATTGGCGGCTTGTCGCCTGGCCTCATTCGGCAAGTTGACACCACTTTTCAAATCAAAACGGATTCTATGATGCTTGACCCGAAAGTGGGTGGTGCGATTCAGCTTGCTTACGATGCTGTGAGCGTCGGCGGCCCGTATATGTGGGCCTTTGGCGGGCGGCATCCTGAGTTTACGAATCAAACATCAGGTTCACCTGCCTTGTCAACGGTGATGCAAATGTCGATGGCTACGAAGGCGCGAACGGGTGTTCAGAAATCCATAACCGATGATTTTGACTTCATTTTGAACGGTAATCAAGCTCCGCGCGGTTTCCAAATCGTGCGTCTCCCAGGATTTGCGAAGCCCTTGATGTTGATGCAAACGGGCAAATTTACTAACGGCGGTTCTTATTTATTGCCAAGCGATTTGTCAGGTGTCACGGCGGCTTACGAATTTGACAACCTCGTGCGGCCCGATGCCTCAATTGACTCTATATCGGTAACGCCGAATTATTCTATCATTCCGACGCCATTTTTTAGACCCCTCAGTATCAGCGCGAAAATGCGAAATGTCGTCGCTTTTCAAGCAACGGCGGGCAATGTGAGCATTCAAACGAGCAATGCGGCGGGTGTGGCTATCAACACGCAAAGCGTTCCATTTAATACAAATCCGACATCGGCGGCGTTTTTTGCTGCGCCAAATACGGTGACAGGCTTGACAAAAGGCATAAACAAAATTGTTGCAACAGCTCTTGTAACGAATGACCCTGTTTTCAAAAACGACACCATGTCGGCGTTTGTTCAATTGTCTGATTCGACGGTGGCGCGTGATTATGCTGACTTTTTGCCAGGCGTATATGTCAGATTTTCACCGTTTTATAAAGGTTTGTTTGTAGGCCGCACAATGTTGATTCCAGAACGTCCCGAAATTGGCCAAGCCTATAAATTGGATGTGCCTGTTACTTTGACGACGATAACGGCCCGCGTTGCCCCAACAAAAACGGGCGATACGACGCGTTTTAAAGTTTATGGTTTCAACGCGGCGGGTAAGCCGCAATATTTGGGTCAATCTAATTTGTACCAAATTTCGCCGACAGATTCTTCGAGTTACAGCATTACGTTGCCTTTGACCGCGCCGATTCGCATTGCTGCAGGTCAAGAATTTATGGTATCTATGACCGAAGGTTTCGACGCACCGAACGTTATTGCAACCACGCAAGGCTATGAAAAAGGCAAAACTTTTGTGCATTTACAAACCACTTTGGGCGGTTGGGCGGCTTCTGACACGCTGTCAAGCGCGTTTATCCGCGATAACTTTTCTAGAGCTTTGGCGATTCGCCCTAATTTCCAATTGCGTACAAACGTCAACGAAACGGCTAACATAGCGCATTTGGCTCTGTCGCCAAACCCAACAACGGGCTTCGTCAACTTGAATCTTGAATTGGATAAAACGGACGATGTGTGGGTACGCGTCTTTAACTTGAATGGACAAAGTGTTGTGAATCAACGTTTTAGCGGCGTCAGTTCAGTCAACCAAAACCTAGATTTGAGTCAACAAGCCAACGGTATTTACGTTGTTTCGTTGACCACAAGCAAAGGAACGGTGACGCGCAAAGTCGTTAAAGAATAAGAACCGTAGCATGACTTTCAAGTCGCGTTCGTGAAAAATAGGCCTCCTCAGTAAAATTTACTGAGGGGGCCTATTTTTTACAAGCGCGACTTGAAAGTCGCGCTACGTTTTAGGGCAAAATCAACTGTTCGTCGCCGTTATTTTTAACATATTTCATAAACACTTGCCGCGACACCATTTTGCCGCCAAGCGAGGTCAAATGTTGCGTTTCTTGTTGACAATCAATGAGTTGAAAATCTTTTTCTTTTAAAATAGTGACCAAAGAAATAAAGCCATATTTCGACGCATTCGATACTTTTGTAAACATACTTTCGCCAAAAAACAGTTTACCAATCGCAATGCCATATAAGCCGCCAACCAATTCAGCTCCTTCCCACACTTCAACTGAATGCGCGTCACCCGATTGATTTAAGGCGGTGTAAGCGGCAATCATATCGTTACTTATCCACGTTTCACCGCTTTGGCCTTTGCGGTCATTTTGACCACATTGCGTCATAACTTCTTGGAAGACAGTATTATACGTCACGCGAAATTTTTGCTGATTAAACAAAGGCCGCATACTTTTAGCGATTTTCAAATCATCGGGAAACAACACCATGCGCGGGTCGGGCGACCACCACAGAATTGGCTCGCCTTCGTTGAACCACGGAAAAATGCCGCGCCTGTAAGCCGCCAAAAGCCGCTCGGGCGACAAATCACCGCCTATCGCAATGACATCTTTGGAAGGTGACCGCTCGGGGTCGGGAAAATCGAGACGAAAAGGGTTGAGCCAAGGCATAATTGAGTGATAAGTGATAAGTGATAAGTGATGGCCACAATTTTTGCAGCCGACGATTGTATGCTTCTTCATAAGTTGACTGTCGTTTGTTGAAATAAGCACAAAGAAAACGCGCTATGTGTAAAATCAATGAACACGTTTAAAAATCAGAAATATTGACCCAAAATGCCCAAAATACTGAGGGGGTAGATTCCTTCTGAATGACAATATAACGCTTGATTATCTTGTTGATAATCAAGCGTTTGTGCTTCTATTGTCAAACAGTACTTCAACTATTCATCAACCTTTTCAAATAAGACATTCATCGTTAGGGCTTTTAAAAAAAAGTGATTGTACGGACTGTTTCCAAGTCCATAAGGTGCAATCAATACGGGCCAAATCGCTTTTTTTGGGGCAGTGTGACTACTAAATTGCGCTACTTTATTTCTCAACTCGGCATCATATTTTTGAGTAATGACAAAAGGGGCTTGGCTATATTTTATTTCAAACACATTGACCACTTTATCCGCTCTATCAATCACCAAATCAATCTGAGCGTCTGCATTTTGCCAAGAAAAACTACTGCTTAAAACGCCACTAATGCCTAATGCTTTTTTGATTTGTGGCACATGATTGAAACAAACGACCTCAAAGGCATAACCCGCCCAATTGTTATATTTGGGGCTATTGTAATGTTTTAACCAGTAGTTTTCTTCCAATATTTTTGGATTTAGATTGTTATAGAAAAGGCAAAATGGGTCTATCAATTGGAATATACTCCCTTTTGATTTTTTTTCGAGTGGGGTGTATTTTTTAATAAAATTGCTAAGTTCTAAGTCTATCAGTATTTTGCTCAAACTGCCGCCGTCGCTTATTTTGGTTATTTTGGCAATTTCTTCTCTTGTTAGTCCTTTATTTTTGGAGGCAATCGCCTCGACGACACTTATATAGTATTGATATTTTCTAAAAAGTGACTTAAAAAGCATCTGATACTCCATTGCCAAAAAAGCATTTTTGCCAAAACAGAGTTCGTTAATATTTTGAGCAGGGCTTAATTCGTTTGAAAATTGGTCGAGATAGAACGGAATACCGCCAAATACCATGTATGCCTCAATACATTGTGATTGATTGTAGTGAAAACCTTTTTCTGAGAAAAATTGAAAACACTCTTCAAGCGTAAAAGCCTCTACTTTAATTCTTGCCGTTACACGATTGTACAAACCACCTGAGTTGTTAAATAATTTATTGACTATCCAAGAGGTTGCCGAGCCGCAAACGATAAATAAAATGTCTTTTCGTGCCGATGCCCAACTATTCCAAAAATACTCCAAGCCAAGCAGAAAATCAGACCCCGAAGTGTCCATCCAAGGCAATTCATCTAAAAATATCACTTTTTTTTGATTGTCTTTTATTTTTGAAAAAGCCTTAATCAACTCATTGAAAGCATCATACCAATTGTTGATGGCAGCGTTTTCATTAAAAAACGCCAACTGATTGGCCATATTCGTTACAAAGTTGCTGAGTTGCTTGTTTTTATTGCCGTTTAAGAGACCTGTGCAGTAAAAAGTGAAATTATTTTGAAAATACTCTCTTATCAAAAAAGTCTTACCCACTCGCCTACGACCATAGACAGCCATAAAATGAGACCTATCTTCATTAAAATATCTATCTATTTGCTTCTTTTGAGCTTCTCTTCCTATGAGTTTCATATTCAATTTTTTAAGTAAAAATAATATCATTTGAGCGAAATGTCAAATAAAAAAATAGATTCCGCTCAAAGATAAAGTATTTAAAGCGAAATCTGCTTTTTTATCTGACATTTCGCTCAAAAATAGCTATTAAATACTGCTTGCAGTAGATAAAGCGTACTTTTTTTTGAATACATATCATCTCACACCCCCTCAGTATTTCGACGATTTTTTAACGACAAAACGCTTGACTATCCATTGATAATCAAGCGTTTATAATTTTTGTAAAAACCGAAAACATACTATTATACATGACCCACTGATTAAACAAATTGGACTGATTTACACTGATTTTTCTTATGATTTTCTAGAAAAAATCAGTGTAAACCAGTCGTTTTAGCCCAATCAGTGGGCCATGTATGGTAGTATGCATCCAAAATTTAACTCAATTCAATAGCTCAAACTTCGTATAAGGTTGCAACGCCTTCGGAATTTTGACCCCCTCAGTAGTTTGATGATTTTCGAGAATCGAAGCGATAATGCGCGGCAAAGCCAAAGCCGAGCCGTTCAAGGTATGCACCAATTGGGTCTTGCCGTTCGCATCTTTGTAGCGACATTTTAGGCGATTTGCTTGGAATGTCTCAAAATTTGAGACCGAACTAACTTCCAACCACCGTTTTTGCGCCGCCGACCATGCTTCAAAATCGAAAGTTTTGGCCGACCCGTTGCCGATGTCGCCGCCGCAAAGGTTTAAAATGCGGTAAGGCAATTCGAGTTTATCCATCAAACCTTTGATGTGTTCGACCATTTCCAACAACGCCTTTTCGCTATTTTCAGGTTTGACAAACTGCACAATTTCGACTTTATCGAACTGATGCACCCGATTCAAGCCCCGAACGTGCGCGCCATAACTGCCCGCCTCACGGCGAAAACATTGAGAATACGCGCATAATTTGGTCGGCAAATCCTTTTCGGTCAGAATAATGTCGCGTAAAACATTTGTTATAGGTACTTCCGCCGTCGGAATTAAGTAAAATTTTTCCTCTGTAATGTAGTACATCTGCCCTTCTTTGTCGGGAATTTGACCCGTTCCACGCGCCGATGCTTCGTTGACAACAATCGGTGGGATAATTTCTTCGTACCCTGCGGCAGCCGCTTCGTCGAGGAAAAACTGAATCAAGGCGCGCACCAATTTAGCCCCTTTTCCACGGAAAACGGGAAAACCCGCGCCTGTAATTTTGACGCCCAATTCAAGGTCAAAAACGCCGTATTTTGCCGAAATATCCCAATGTGGCAAGGCGCCGTCACCGAGTTCGGGCAAGGCTTGCGCGCATTCTTGCCACACTTCGTTGTCGTCCGCCGTTTTGCCGAAAGGAACGCTTTCCATAGGAATATTGGGCATTGACAAGAGTAAATCGTCTAAAGCAGCAATGGTTTCTGCCGATTTTTCTTCCAACGCCTTCGATTTTTCTTTCAAAGTGGCGACTTGCGCTTTCAAAGCAGCCCCCTCAGTATGTTGACCCGATTTCATCAGACCACCGATTTTATCGGACAATTTTTTGGCTTCCGACAACGTGTTATCGAGTTCGGTTTGCGTCGAACGGCGGGTGTCGTCGAGTGCAATTACCTTGTTAATGGTCTCATTGATGTCTTCATCCGACCAATTTCTTTTTTTCAAACCCGTTTCCACACGGGTGCGTTGCTCGCGGAAAAATTGGAGTTGCAGCATAATAATAATGTAGGCTAGGTGATGTTTTGGTTCCAAAAACGGGCGAAATGTCCTTTTTTTGTAAAAACAATCACATTTTAAAAAAAAAATTTTGCAAATATAGGATAGATACTCAAATATAGATGTATTTTCGCCCCATCAAAAGGGCAAAGAAAGCCGCACTGATGTCAAATACTTTCGCGTTTGATACATTCCTAGAACCAAGTTGTTTTTGAATCTCACGCCTTCTGAAAGGAATTCCGGTACAAATCCACAAAAAAACATTCTGAAAGAACTTCTTAAAATTTCCTCATCTCCTTTTTCCAACAGCCATTTTTGGTAAATTTTGTAGAAAAAAATTGAAAGAGTAAACGTCTAAAAGGGCTGTTTTTGAGAATCTAAGTGTCTTTTTCAACAGTAAAATTCCGTTACATTTTATTAAAAAAAATCCGTTTGCAAAAAACATTGCTGAACTAGCAATTAAATTGTTTAAGAAATAAACACGGTTTTAATTAAGTATAGATAATTGATAACTAATGCTTTATAAAATTTATCATTTGTTATTTATCGTTTACCATTACACAACCAATTTCTTGCGACATTTAGAACAACCTATAATCAAGCGCGTTTTGCGAACAGAGAATTTACCATAACTTTCTGATTGTCAAAACAAGCGACCACCGAATCCGCGAAATCTGCTCGTCTAAAAATCGCCGCAAAGCCTTAAAAAAGGCTCAAAAAATCGCTACATACTGAGGGGGTATCATCAGAAGGAAATTAAAAATTAAAAATTAAAATTTTTCTGGTAACTGGTTATAAGCCAATTGCCAAGTAAAAATTATTAATGCGTTAATTTGACGTTCCGAAAGTTAAAAAATCAACAAAATTTTTACAATTATAAAATTCAAAAATAAATCACTTATAAGTTTAGAGTCAAATCGGTTGTTGCTCGACGCCTACTGCTCAAAAACTTAACCATTTAAAAAAAAGTTCACCTACAAAGTGAGGAATGATAAATGATAAACAATAAATCTGTAAGCAACTAACTCATTTTTCTGCTTGTTGCGAATCAAAATTATCCAGTTTATTAAGTTTCATATTCATTAGTAAGTCAAAAAAAAGTCCAACTGCGCTGTCGTTAAAATGCAAAATTCGACCATCAGTTATCAATACTTTTCCGAACACATCATTAGAATTCTCTTCACATTTTTCATATATTATAGATGAAATACGATATTTTGCAACTCAACGATATGCTCGTGCAAGAACTGCGCGACATCGCTGAACGCCTTAAAATTGCTGATTTTAAAAAACAAAGTAAGCAGGATTTAATATATAAAATCCTTGATGCTCAAGCAGTTAATGCTGCGCCTGACACACAAACGCCCGAAATTCTCGTCGAAGACAATACGCCCTACGGTAAAATTCCGACGATTGCTCAACAGAATCGAGAAAATCAAAACCGCGACAAAGACGCCCGCGCTAGTGCTGGTGAAAAACGTCCAAGAAAACGCGTTGGTGACGAAAAAGAAGCATCGAAACAGCCCGAATTGATTGCCCGCTTTGAACGCCCCGCTGCGCATAAACACCACAAACCGCTTATCGAACGCCCAGAAAAAACGGACTTGTCCGCGAATAAATTTGAGCCAATTGAGATTCCGATTCAACCTTTTGTACAAGGCTCACTTGATGACGATGATAACGCGCCGCCGCCTTACGAAATGCCCGATGACGACGATGACGACGGTTTTATCAACCCTGCTTTGATGGAATTTGACGCGCCGCCGCCACGTGAACGTGAGCCAAAGCGCGATAATAAGCGTGATAACAATAAAAATCGCCGTGAAGAACAACCTTCGGGTGGTGAAGTCATGCCTGCCGCACCGCGTTTCAATGTTGACCTCGATGGCGTGATTGAAGGTGACGGTGTGCTTGAAATGATGCAAGATGGTTATGGTTTTTTGCGGTCAGCCGACTACAATTACCAAACTTCACCCGATGATATATACGTGTCGCCGAGCCAAATTAAACTCTTTGGCTTGAAAACAGGTGACTCCGTGCGCGGTGCGATTCGTCCGCCAAAAGAAGGAGAGAAATATTTTGCCCTACTTAAAGTGTCTAAAATCAATGGTTTAGACCCAATTGATATCCGCGACCGTGTGCCTTTCGACTACTTAACACCGCTTTTTCCGAACGAAAAACTCACTTTGACGAGTTCGCCGACGGGTCGTGATTTCTCAAACCGCGTCATTGATTTGTTCACGCCGATTGGCAAAGGACAACGGGGTTTGATTGTCGCGCAACCAAAAACGGGTAAGACATTTTTGTTGAAAGATATTGCGAACGCTATCGCTAAAAACCATCCTGAATGTTACATGATTGTCTTGCTCGTGGACGAACGTCCCGAGGAGGTAACGGACATGAAGCGGTCAGTGAGGGCCGAGGTTGTGGCTTCTACATTCGATGAAGCGGCTGAAAACCACGTTCGCGTAGCGAATATTGTTCTTGAAAAAGCGAAAAGATTGGTTGAATGCGGACACGATGTGGTGATTTTACTCGACTCAATTACGCGTTTAGCACGGGCTTACAACACCGTTGCGCCTGCTTCGGGTAAGGTTTTGTCGGGTGGTGTTGAGGCAAATGCCTTGCAAAAACCTAAAAAATTCTTCGGTGCAGCGCGTAAAATCGAAAACGGTGGCTCATTGACGATTCTTGCAACCGCTTTGGTCGATACGGGTTCAAAAATGGACGGCGTTATTTTCGAAGAATTCAAAGGCACGGGCAATATGGAATTGCAACTCGACCGAAATTTGGCGAACAAACGGATGTATCCTGCCATCAACGTCAACGGCTCATCAACGCGCCGTGATGATTTGTTGCAAGACCGCCAAACGGTTCAACGGATGTTTATTTTACGTAATAATTTGGCCGATATGAAGCCAGAAGAAGCGTTCGATTTCTTGCAAAAACACATGTTGCATACGTCGAATAACGATGAGTTTTTGAGTTCGATGAATGGCCGATAAATAAATGGTATTGAGATATTTAGATATTTTTAATCACAATGTCTAAGTAGTTCAATGTTAAATGAGTAATGGATAAAAAGCCCTACAAAACGTCCTGTTTTGTAGGGCTTTTTTCATTAGATAGGTTTTACGGCGCGTCACTCAAAACCCAAAAAGTCCCAAAATACTGAGGGGGTCAATCACGGTATTTTACCGCAATAACCCCCTCACTACTAAACTCAGAATATATGACTATTGGATTGAAGGCACGGCTCGAATCCAATACCCCAAGAGAAATTAAATGGTTACGTAGTTTTACTGTAAAATCATGTCTTTTTCCTCCGCCAAACGGCGCATATTGATGAGCGCGTAACGCATCCGTCCTAAAGCGGTGTTGATGCTGACACGGGTCAATAAGGAAATTTCTTTAAAACTCATATCGGCATAGTGGCGCAAAATGACCACTTCGCGTTGTTCAGACGGCAACGAGTCCACCAAGTTGCGAATGCGTTGGTGGATTTGACTCCGCATGATGCCGTCTTCGGCACTTTCTTGGCTCATGCTGACTTGATTAAAAATATCGTATTCGTCATTTTCGCCGACGGTCGGACGGCGTTTGTTGCGGCGGAAATAGTCCACGCAGAGGTTGTGTGCGATACGCAAAGCCCATTGCAGAAACTTACCTTCATGGTTGTAGCGACCACCGCGTAGGGTGTTCACAATTTTGATAAAGACTTCTTGAAAGATGTCTTCAGCCATTGCATGGTCTTTGCAAAAGATGAAAATCGCCGTGTAGATACGGGCTTTGTGACGACGGAGAAGGATTTCAAATGCCTTTTCGTTACCTTCGAGGTAGAGTTGAATCAACTCTTGGTCGCTCGACTGAGCGATAGCGTGCGTAGTTAGCATACTCTAAATATTTTTTTCAGACTTGTGAATGATAGGTTATTCAGTGTACACTTTACGCTCGATAGGCAAGAAGTTTTTTAATTAAGAAATTTGAAATAAGAGATGATTGATAGTTCCCTTGTGAGTAAGAGATGCGACAAAGATAGGTTCAAATAGTTGAGTCGTGCAAGCCCGTAGTCTTTTTTTAACGCATCTTAACGAAGTTTTAACCAAATTTTTTATTTTCTAAAAGCCTCAAAACGAAATTTGGCCTTTTTTTAAAATAAAATTGCTTAGAAATTAGTTGAAACGAAATTTATTTGGCTTACTTTTTTATTTTAAAAAATTTAAAATATTGCGTCAAAAGGCACTTGTTAACACTTAAAAATACCCCCTCAGTATCTACATCAAAAAAAGCCTTGTCAACGTGCGACAAGGCTTTTTTTAGTGAAAATACTGAGGGGCCTCTAAGGAATTAATTTCTCAAATTATCAAATGGCTTTATTGCACCTTGAAATTTGAAATCTAAAATTTGAAATCTTTTCCTTAAACGGCAAAACTTTCGCCACAACCGCACGTCCTTGCCGCATTCGGATTGTTGAAAACAAAGCCTTTTCCATCCAAACCGCCCGAAAATTCAAGCGTTGTATTGAAAAGATAGAGAAAACTCTTCAAATCCGTTACGACTTTGACGCCGTTGTGTTCAAAAACTTGATCGTTAGGCTTGCCTTCGTTATCGAAATCCATTTTATACGACAAGCCAGAGCAGCCGCCGCTCGTCACAGACACCCGCACGAAATAATCGTCGGGCATCTTCCCCGAACCTTTAATTTCGGTGATTTTATCTTTCGCTGAATCTGCTACAAAAATCATTTTGAAAAAAATTTAAAGTTTAGAATTGAAGTTTGAATCCCTGTCAAACTTCAATTCTAAACTAATTTTAAGGAACGAATTGAAATAAAAATCATGAAATTTTATTTTACAATCAATTGATGGACAATAGTTTGCAAATTTTTAATTTCCAATTTTTAATTTCCAATTTTTAATTTCCAATTTTTAATTTCCAATTTTTAATTTCCAATTTTTAATTTCCAATTTTTAAT
>JAYSRS010000428.1:0-3977 GCA_043720935.1 Saprospiraceae bacterium | reverse complement strand
AAGCTGCCTCCGATAGATTTTCTCCACGCACGCCTTTTTCGCGCAGCGAAAAACAGTGTGTATGAAAATACGCTTTTATTTATTTCGCATTCCTTAATTCTCTTACGATAGAGTGCAAGAACTCACCATTTTATTATAATCAGGTCGGTCGGACGCATTTTTGTGGATATAACTGTCCCGCACCTCGCCTTCATAGACCATGAATGCCCCAGGCATTTGGAAGCTATCGCCTAGATGTTTACCGATTTCCGTACTGTATTTTGCTTGAACTGTAAAGCCACGAATCCATGATTGAAGGCCGAAAAGTTGCGTAAAACTGCCTTTTACCAAGCCAAAAGCCGTGTAAAAACGGCAATTCGGGTCGCTGATGTGATGCACACCCGTGAGGTTGAATTTGCGAAAATAATCATTCGCTATATTTTCTTCGGCCATGTGAACAAAGATAAGTTCTGTATTTTGTTCCTTGAGTTTGGGCCGTAGTTTGGATAGTTCGTCCATGGCTTCCCGACAAAATTGGCAACCGAAATGCCGTAAAAATACCAGCATGACTGGCTTTTGATTGGAAACGCTCAAAACAGACGTACTGTTTTGGGTTTTCATCATTGCAAGAATATCTTGGTCAATAATTATCATATAGATAGAAGATGTTTTTTTACATAAACACAAGGGTAAAGCAAAGGTTTTTAAAACGTCATTTTGTCTATCAATTATTATCGCTACACAAATTCTGCGAGGTTTCGGCACTACGTTCGGGGAACTTTTAAAGTTCCTCGAACGTTTTTTGCAAAGTTCCCCGAACGTTTTCTGTAACGTTTTCTGCAATTAATACACCTTACTTTCGGTCAAATATTTTTCAACACTTTCAGGAACTAGATACTGAATAGACTTCCCTTCGCTTAAACATTTACGAATATACGTGGCCGAAATGTCCATTAAAGGCGCGTCAAAAACCTTCACACGCGGATGCGTAGCGAAGTCACCTAAATCGTAATTTGGTCGCCGATAAATGTACACATCATACCCCCTCAGTATAAAATCATAATTTTTCCATTTATGCAAGGTTGCCAAGTTGTCGCCGCCCATAATCAATGAAAATTCATGTTGTGGGTATTTCTCGGCCAAATACGCCAGCGTATCAACGGTAAAAGAGGGTTTTGGCAACTTAAATTCGATGTCTGACGCCTTCAAATTGTCGTTGTCTTCAACGGCGGCTTGCACCATATTCAATCGGTCGCGGTCTTTAGCGAGCGTACTTTTCAGCTTCAACGGGTTCTGTGGACTCATCACAAGCCACACTTTTTCCAAATCGGTTTGCGTCGCCATAAAATTAGCAATAATCAAATG
Organism: Saprospiraceae bacterium; assembly: GCA_043720935.1. Classification (GTDB taxonomy): domain Bacteria; phylum Bacteroidota; class Bacteroidia; order Chitinophagales; family Saprospiraceae; genus JAAFJT01. Next base: position 2,633 of record JAYSRS010000428.1, on the reverse strand, counting down.
ACCAACGTGGACAGGATTGAATGAGCCGAAAAAAAGACCAATTTTCATACGAGTAAGATTTCAAATTTCGGATAAGTCTTAGGATTTCTTCAATCTTCCTAAGACTTATCAAATCATCAAGTGTTACGTTTAACTGCCGACATCTCGACATCCGACATCCGACATCACTTTGACGGCTTCTGATTCACCATTTTCGGCGCATTTTCAACGGGTTCGCTTTCCGCATCTTGCAGCATCCACTGACCGTTTTGGCGAATGAGAAAATATTTACATTGAATTTTGCCTTCACTGTCTTCAAGCATACAGTCGCACGTCGCTTTTTCGCCTTTTTCTTCGCAAGCGATAGACAAAATTTTGGTATTGCTCGGCGGAATGCGCTCAATATTGTTCGTGCTATCAAGTGAGACGACCGTTTCAAGCGTTTTGCCCGTGCTAATCAGTTTTGCCAAAGCGAATTGATTTTGCTCAACTTGGGCTTCCCACGTTCTGACAACGGCTTCGGGCGTTTTTGGTAATTCGATTGGAGCGGCAGGTGCAGCAATAGCGTTTTGAGCACTTTGCGTTTTATCGCCTTTTTTGCAGGCAAAAACCGTTAAGGCGGCGGCGAAAAATATATAACTTAAATTCCTCATTAAATCGTGGCTTTGTTAAAGAATATAATCGGTTGAGTAGTTATTGAGTTATTAGTTATACGGATTAAGGGTTGACATTCCAAAATCCCGTAGGGATGGCCAATATTGTAGCGGCGGATTTCAATCCGCTGAGGTATTCAGCGAAAATTTATTGAGTTCTGTAGGAACGGGACATATAAGCGTGAGTAAATGTACCGTTCCTACGGAACTCGATAGAAAATGGGTTATTTGACAACCGTGGATTGAAATCCACGGCTACAGTATGAGCCATGCCTACGGGATTTAGCCGTTTTCAACTCTTAATCACCAATAACTCAATAATCAAACGCTGCCGCAAAGTTACGTTGTTTGCCGTTCTCAAAAAAGGATTTAACACTTTTTTGAGAACATTTTTTTTATAAATATTTGAAAATCAACGATTTAATAAGCAGAATAAAATTTGGTAAACATATTACGCTTTCAAAATCGCATTGCCTATGGCGCAAGAAGCACATCTTTTTAGGTCGCAATACTGTGTTTTTAGTTGAATTAATGCTTGAGAATCGGCTGCCGAAGGGACTTTAAAATCCAAGGCTTTCCAACCATCAATGAGCGTATTTTTCTCTGCTTTCACGCGTTCGAGCAATAAAAGTGAACGGTCTTTGAGTGACTCATCGCCGCGTAACTTGCCGTAGAGGTAGAGAAATGGCGCAACATTGTTGATTAAAATCACGTCAATTGCGTCTGAACCGAGCCGTTTTGGGGTAGATACTGAGGGGGTATCAAAAACAAAATGATCGTGCCAGTACGCGCTGACTTCGACTTCAAAAAGCGCGGACAATTGCTCAACGTCTTGATTATCAATGACTTTTGAAAACAAATGCAAACTCCGATGAATCAAAGCAGCGAGTTGTGCCAACCGAATTGTCGGAAAACTAGGCGGTCTTAAACGGCCAAATTTCCAAGCAGCAATCGGCACGGGTTCGCTCAAATTGTGCTTGGTTTTCAGAAATTGGTACTCTTTTTTGAGCTGTAATAGGTACGTGTCGGAATATGCTTTTTCCAAAAATCCCGCTTGACCAAACAACAAAGCTTCAATCTGAAATAATTGGTTTTTATGCTTCGCCAAAATGCGGTGTGGCAACGAACGGGCGAGCATTTCCATCGGTTCGGCATTGACTTTTGAGCCGAAATAACGCGCCGTGAATTGCCAAAATGTCTCTTCCCAATCGTCTTTGTTGCGTGCCAATGCCGTTTCAATAATCGCCGATTTCTGTTCCAAACGCTCCACGGCGAGGCGTTCCAACCATTTTGCTTTGGTCAAACCATTGATTTGTTGAATGTGCCTTTGGCAAGGAATCCAATCAGAATTGTGCAATAAAGCCCAGTATTTTTTAAAAATGCCTTCGGGAATGCGGTTTTTTAAAGCCAAACAAGGAATTTTAGGCGATTCCGAAGCCGATTCAGAAAGTGATTTAGAGGCCGATTTATAAGGCGATTTTACAACTTTCAAATTTTCAGAGACCCCCTCAGTTGCTTCGTGCCTCGCAATGACAAAATTGGTCTTTCGAGGTATTTCCACGTCATTTTCATAGACAACATGAAGGATAACGCTCCCAAAAGCCGCATCGTGCTGATGTCCATGTGCGAGCCAATCACTCGCTTTAACGTGCATTTCGACCGAACCAAACCATGTCCAATCGCCAATGCGTAGTTTAACATTTTGAAAATCTGCCCCTGAATCCAAGGCATTGTACGACCCAAAATCGAGGATGTCGATGGGTTCGCCGTCGGTTGTTGTTAAATCGGAAACATCAAATTGGCGGGTGCGCCAAAGGAAGTGTAGGAAGTCTTCTCGCATGATGTGGGTATGTTTGTTTTTTGATAGATAAAATTATTTTAAAATTGTAATAGTTTGATTGTTAATTACTGATGTTACGCAGTACCAAGTCCTTTAGAGTCGAGCGTTGATACGTTATATTAAAATGTCTGACTGCGGCGTAGCTGCACAATCTCGGTAAT
>JAYSRS010000427.1:0-3989 GCA_043720935.1 Saprospiraceae bacterium | reverse complement strand
GCCCGTTTTGTTGCGTCTTGCAGCAATCAAAGCGGCTTCATTACAAACATTTGCAATATCAGCACCTGCGAACCCTGGCGTTAATTCCGCTAATGCGGCGGGGTCAACGTTTTCAGTCGTTTTAATCATTTTCACATGGACGTTGAAAATCTGCTCACGTCCTTTGAGGTCGGGCAAATCAATGCCAATTTGACGGTCAAAACGGCCTGGACGCATCAAAGCAGCATCCAAAACATCCGCTCGATTGGTGGCTGCCATTAAAATAACGCCTTTATCGGTCGAAAAACCGTCCATTTCAACGAGCAACTGATTCAAGGTATTTTCACGTTCATCGTTACCGCCTTGCATAGCACCACGGCCACGAGCGCGACCGATGGCGTCAATTTCGTCAATAAACACAATACAGGGTGCTTTTTCACGGGCTTGACGGAACAAATCACGCACGCGCGACGCACCGACACCGACGAACATTTCGACAAAATCAGACCCCGAAATTGAGAAAAATGGCACATTTGCCTCACCCGCAACGGCTTTTGCCAACAAGGTTTTACCTGTCCCGGGAGGGCCGACGAGCAAAACACCTTTCGGTATTTTACCGCCTAATGCCGTATATTTTTTAGGGTTTTTCAAGAAATCAACGACTTCCATCACTTCTTCTTTGGCTTCATCTAAACCTGCTACGTCGCCAAAATTGATGTTCACTTTGCCGTCTTTGCTGTCGAAAAGTTGGGCTTTTGAACGGCCAATATTAAAGATTTGACCACCCGGCCCACCCGGCCCACCACCGACGCGGCGCATAATGAAAATCCAAGACAAAGCCAGCAAGCCGAACAACACCAACCAACTCAAAAGCGGCTGAATGTAGTCCCTACGCGTGTCGTATTTGGGCAAAATCTGCGGGGCAGTTGGATTGGCCTTGTAAAAAGCCTCCAAATATTTACCAAATTCTTCCGATGGGATTTCGATAGTCGCGTTCGGACGGGTAGGGTTTTTCGACGCCTTCAATTTGTAGGGTGCTTCTTTACCTTCTTTGACGAACACTTCAAGCGACTCCTTGTTGATGAACACCATCTTTTTGACATCACCGTTTTTAATCATCTCAAACAGTGTTTCCACTTCCAGTTTTTCACTGTCTATCGTGTTCCAATTGTAGAAATTAAAGCCAATCAGTAGCACGGCCAACACGCCATAAATCCAATATGAGTTGAATCCATTGTTGTTGTCGCTGTTGTTGCGCGGCTTGTTGTCCAATTCGTTATTCTCCATTTTTTTAGGCTCTCAGAAAATTTTATGACCCGCCGCAATTAATTTCGGATTTCAAATTTCAACCGAATAGCTTGAAATGTGAAATTTGAAATCCGAAATTAATTGCAGTGGTTTTGATTTGAAATTCAAGTAAGGAATGAATGTAAACAAGTTATAAAATTTTGATTTGCAGCCAAGTGTGAATGAACTCTTGCAAATCCAGCATCTATAATTTAGCATTCATCATTTTCCTTGAAGGCGTTTTTTAAAACTTAATATTTTAGTAAACAGTAATTTTTTTCAAGAAGGAATGGTTTGCCCTTCGAAATACACGTTTATAAATACATTTTGAGGCGAATTGTTTAAAATAAGTATGTCAATCCAAATTGACATACTCTGTTAGGGTGGCGTCGCTCCACAAATCTTCAAGTTCGTAAAAACCCCGTGTATCGCGGTGAAAAACGTGTACTACGACGTCAAAATAGTCCATAACAATCCACGTGGACTGTAAACCGCCTTCGATATGGTTCGGCGCGAGTTGCTTTTCGGCTTTTACGCGGCGATAAATGCTGTCCGTGATGGCACGAACTTGCACATTTGAGTCGCCTTCGCAGATGATGAAAAAGTCGGTGGGCGCGTCGTACAGTTTTCTAAGGTCGAGTTTGACGATATTTTTACCTTTGATGTCTTGAATGGCGTCAACGATAATGTCGTTGAAGGTGTCGGCAGCGATGGTTGCTTTTTTGCCTAAAACTTGCTGTGCGTTCAAATTTTTTATTCTTTTTTGTTGAAAAAACTAGATTCTAGCGTTTTTCGAGCGTTTTTTGCCCCATTAAAACAGCTAAATTTTCGTGGCTAAACCCTTTTATGGGCCACTTTTCTTAATAATCGGCAAAATTAGCAAATAACTTGGTTTTTACTGTAATTCCTAGCACCCTATTTCTTGGAAAAATTTGGCAACATTTCGATGAACTGCCTTCGACCAATGATTTTTTGGCAAATTCACCTCAAAGTACTGAGGGGGGCGTTGTGACGACTTTCAATCAAACGGCGGGTCGTGGCCAAATGGGCAACCGTTGGTTGGCCGAACCCAATCAAAATTTGGCGTATTCCATACGCTTGCACCCAACGTTTTTGCAGGCAAATGAGCAGTTTCATCTCAATAAAATCGTCGCTTTGGCCGTTCACGATTTCATTGACGCCGAAATTTCAAATTTCAGAAGTCATTGCCCCGCACGAAGCAATCAAATGTCAAACGAAACGACGCTGCAAACCTTAAACGAGCGGCCTTCAAACTTCAAACTTCAAGAGTCATTGCGCCGCACGAAGCAATCAAGCACTATCAAATGGGCGAATGACATTTACATTGGTGATAAAAAAGTCTGTGGCATTTTGATTCAAAACAGCCTATCAGGCAGTCGTTTGCAATCAACTGTCATCGGTATTGGCATTAATATCAATCAGTTAGACTTTCCTAAAGATATTAATGCGACATCATTGCGGCTTGAAACAGGACAATTATTTGAACTGTTGCCTTTCGTAGAAAAGCTAACGCAGTGCCTAGAATTTCGTTATTTGCAATTAAAATCAGCCATTAATTTCAACAAAATTCACGAAGAATATTTGTCAAAAATGTACCGTTTTGGCGTGGATGCGATTTATCGAAGAAGGGAGGACGAAACGGTTTTTATGGGTAAAATTGTCGGCGTTTCGCCTACGGGGCAGCTTGAAATTACGTCGGATAGGGGCATCGAATTGTTTGATATCAAAGGGGTTAAGTTTGAGATTTAAGTCTAAACAGCAATTTCCGCTTTTGGCCCATTTCGTAACATCAGTCAATAAAATACAGCCACATTTTCCAATGTTTTTCGATGAATATTCGGCACAAAAACGGTGTCGGCAGGATAGCCAACGGGTAGCAACAGAAACGGGCGTTCATTATCGGGACGTTTCAAAATCGTTTTTAGAAAAGACATCGGGCTAGGCGTATGCGTGAGGGTGGCAAGACCTGCGTTGTGAATTGCAGCAATCAAAAAACCGCAAGCAATGCCAATAGATTCTTGAACATAATAATGTTTTTCTTTTTGTAAACCAGTGCTTTGTGCAAAAACCACGATGAGCCACGGGGCTATTTCCAAAAATGGTTTTTGCCAATCCGTTCCAATCGGTGCGAGGTCTTTGAGCCATTGTTCGGACATTCGATGTGTGTAACTCTCGTATTCTTCCTTTTCAGCTGCCGCCCGAATCGCCGTTTTTACTGAGGGGTCTTGAATCGCGCAAAAAGTCCACGGCTGCTTGTGTGCGCCCGAAGGTGCAGTCGAGGCGGTCAAAATTAAGGTGTCAATAACGGATTTTGGAACAGGTTTGTCCGAAAAATCACGGATTGTTCGGCGGCTATCAAGCTGCTGATAATAAGCGTTGGCGCGTTCTTGAACTTGCTCAATCGGCAAGACCTCTTGGGTGTATGCGATGTGTTGGAAATCGTTAATTAGCTTCATTTATAGCAATAAGATTTTTTATATTCTTGAATTGAGTAACGGGTGAGTGCCGTCATTTATTTAGTTTGCCGCTATAAAATCCGCTTGATTGTACCATCAAACAGAATAAAAAACGTAGTTTTGCCCATGAAATACGTTGTTTTCTAGGTTAAGGAATGCGAAATAAATAAAAGCGTATTTTCATACACACTGTTTTTCGCTGCGCGAAAAAGGCGTGCGTGGAGAAAATCTATCGGAGGCAGCTTG
>JAYSRS010000426.1:0-4008 GCA_043720935.1 Saprospiraceae bacterium | reverse complement strand
TTTCTAATCGCTCGCCGTATTGCACCTTTGTATCATCAAAGAAAGCAGCGCGGTAGGAGAGAAGGAAATAACTGAAAGACGCCGTTAAGTTTTTGGAGATTATTTTAAGAAATAAAGGTTTAAAGCGTAAAATGGGCAACTCGTAAGGGTTGCCCATTTTTTTTGGTTTTTTAAAAAAATACTGAGGGGGTATAAAATACGAACTCTCCAAGGGTTACAAATTCTTGGAGAGTTGTCTCATCAAAGCGTTTCAATCACTTTTTTGTAGTGTTTCGCTTGTGCCAACGTTTTTTCCAATTCCACCTCGTCCATTTTTTTTATCACTTGATACGCCATGCCAATTCTTGGGTTTTTGGCCAATTTATCGGTATGTCGATGGTAAAAATCCCAATAAAGGCTGTTGAACGGACAGGCTTTTTCGCCGTGGCGTTTCGATTTATCGTAAGCGCAATTTTGGCAATAATCACTCATTTTGTCAATGTAATTCGCCGAGCCAACGTAGGGTTTTGTGCCAACAAGACCACCGTCGGCGAACTGACTCATGCCGCGCGTGTTCGTAATTTCGACCCATTCGATGGCATCCATGTATATGCCTAAATACCATGTGTCGAGTTCGTCGGGCGAAACGCCGAGGAGCAAGCTGAATGCGCCCGTTACCATAAGTCGTTGAATATGATGGGCATACGCATTATCCAAAGAATTATTGATACAGTTTTTCAAGCAATTCATTTGGGTATCGCCCGTCCAAAACCATGACGGTAAAGGGGCTTGATGGTCAAAATAATTGAGCGTTGCGAAGCGTGGCATTTGCGCCCAATAGACGCCCCGCATATACTCGCGCCAACCGATGATTTGCCGTACAAAACCTTCAATTTGGCTTATCGTAATCGTTTCTTGGTGACTTTGCCAATAGGCGACCGTTTTTTGGACAACTTCGAGCGGCGATATAAGTTTTATGTTTAAAGCAAACGACAACTTGGAGTGAAAAACCACAGCGTCGCGTTGCGTCATCGCGTCTTCATACGTGCCAAAAAGGCGTAATCTGAATGTGCAAAAATGGTCTAATAAATCCAAGGCTTCTTGCCGCGTCACGGGCCAATCAAAACGGTCGGGACGAATGCGGCCAATCGTTTCTACTTTATTGATTGTCAATAAGTTAACGATGTCTGTGACATCGCGGAAACGCTGAAAAGGCGGTGGAATAGGTTGGTTTTTAGGCAGTTTCGACCGATTGTCGGCATCGAAATTCCAACGCCCCGTGAGCGGTGTTTTGCCGTCTTCTTCCATCAAAAGGTTGTATTTGACGCGGGCTTTTCGGTAGAAAGTTTCCATCAAATACGTCTTTTTTCCTTTGAAAAGGTCGGCTAATTCGGTGCGCGAACTCAAAAAATGTTCAGAATCGACGGCGTTTGTTTCAAAAATAGGCCCCTCAGTATTTTTGAGGTTTTCGGCCATTTTCCGCAATTCTACATCCAAACGGTATTCATCGGGCAACTGATATTCAAACGTTTTTATAGCGTGTCGTTTGACCAATGCTTGAATATTTTTTTCAAAATCTTGCAAATTATCGGCATCATCCAGTCGAAAATATTTGACGTTAAATTCTTGATTATCAAGTCTTTCTGCAAAATGGCGCATGGCCAAAAAGAAGCCAACGACTTTCTGTACATGGTGTTTTACATACGCCGTTTCGGGCAATATTTCCATCAAAACGTAGAGCGTTTCGACGTCGTTTTCCGCAAACCAAGAGTGGTTTTCGTTGAGTTGGTCGCCGAGAATGAGGCGAAGTTTTTTATAAGGCATGAACGCATGATTTTAGATTTAAAGATGGTTAAACACCTTTAATTGCTATTGTGTTGCAAACAATTCTTTTACCAACTTGAAAATCAGATTTTTTCTACCTTTGTGGCCAACAAAACAATTTTCAGCACAACAAACAGCATTAACCAGCATCTTATTCTAAAAAAAATCATAATCCTCTGATGAAAAGGACTTTACACACGCTCTCATTTTTACTTTTTGTTACCACTTTTTCCGTTGCTCAAGTCACGACTTGGCGCAAGGATGGCAACGCGTTTTTGCAATTTGAAAGCAAGCAAATTGTTGAGTTTACGCTGCCCAATTTTACGCCTAAACTCATTGTCGATTCGACGATGTTGGTTCCCGAAGGTCGAAAAACCGCTTTGAGGATTTTATGGCTCAAAATGTCGGAAGATGAATCGAAATTGTTGTTTTTCGTCAATTCAAAACGCGTTTGGCGGTACGATACGCGGGGCGATTATTGGGTTTTAGACTTGAAAACCAAGCAGTTACGCCAATTGGGTAAGGGTTTGCCCGAAACCTCTTTGATGTTTGCAAAGTTTTCGCCTAATGGCCAAAAAGTGGCGTATGTGAGCCGTCATAACGTGTATGTAGAGTCGCTTTCGACTCATCGAATTGAGCAAATTACGACCGATGGAACGGATAAAATGATTAATGGGACGTTTGATTGGGCGTATGAGGAAGAATTGGATTGCCGCGATGGTTTTAAATGGAGTCCCGATAGCAAAAAGATTGCGTATTGGCAGATTGACGCGTCGGCGGTAAAGTATTTTTTGATGATAAACAATACGGATTCGATTTATCCTTTCACTGTTCCTGTTGAATATCCGAAGGTTGGAGAAGACCCTTCGGCGGCTCGGATTGGCATTATTTCGCTTGAAAATGGGCAAAATACTGAGGGGGGTGATGAATTAAAAATTAAAAATTCAAAATTAGAAGGGGCGAATAATACTCAAAATACTGAGGGGGCTGCTTCCGAATTAAAAGGAAGTAATAGTGAGTTGAAAAGCTACAAAACGACATGGTTAGCCCTTGAAGGCGATGCCAAACAACACTATTTGCCTTCGATGGACTGGGCCGCAAATAGTGATGAAATAGCCGTTCAGCAGTTGAATCGAAAGCAAAATGTTAGTAAAATATGGTTGGCAAAGGTAGCCGACGGCTCGGCAAAAGTGATTTATGAAGAGCGTGATGCGGCTTGGATTGATATTAAAAGTAAATTCTCTGCATCGGAAGGCATCACCGATGGTTGGGCATGGGTGGATGGTGGCAAAGCGTTCGTTTGGTTGTCGGAAAAAGACGGTTGGCGACATTATTATAAGGTGTCGAAGGATGGACAAAAAGAAACGCTTTTGACGAAAGGCCATTACGATGTGATTTCTGAATGCTTGATTGATGGGCCGTCGAATAGCTTGTATTTTATGGCTTCACCCGATAATGCGACGGAAAAATATTTGTACAAAACAACTTTGGACGGCAAAGGAACGGCGGAACGTTTGTCGCCGATGAATCAAACGGGGACGCATAAATATGCGTTTTCACCCAATGGCAAATGGGCGCGGCACACGTTTTCAAATACCGAAACCTTGGAGTTAGAAGAATGGCTGTCGATGCCAAAACACAAGGCAGTTGAAGAGAAAATGAGCATTACGAACCAAATGACTGAATTGCCGCCCGTTGACAAAACGACGAATTTTTTTCAAATCACGACGGCTGACGGCGTAACGATGGACGGTTGGGTCGTCAAACCTGCCAATTTTGATTCGACTTTGAGCTATCCGATTGTGTTTTATGTCTATACAGAACCTGCCGCGACGACCGTGACAAATGAGTTTGGGGCCACCCAAAACTTTATGTATAATGCTGATATGATGGAAGATGGGTATATTTATGTTTCGCTCGATGGACGTGGCACACCCGCACCTAAGGGACGCGATTGGCGCAAGTCGATTTATCGAAAAGTCGGCCTTGTCAACATTCGAGACCAAGCGATGGCGGCCAAGGCGTTGTTCAAAAAATGGCCCTATATTGATACGTCTCGCGTGGCTGTTTGGGGTTGGAGTGGCGGCGGGTCAGCGACTTTGAACCTGTTGTTTCAATATCCCGACATCTACAAAACGGGTATTTCTATTGCCCCCGTGGCTGACCAATTGTGCTACGACAATATTTATCAAGAGCGATATATGG
>JAYSRS010000425.1:0-11689 GCA_043720935.1 Saprospiraceae bacterium | reverse complement strand
GTCTTAATAATGTTAACATTGTATATACGAGCGACAAATCGAAATGGAGTCGTTGCGCGGTTGTTGAAACCGCCGTGCCTTACTATTACGATGCTGGTACGCACCCACGCGGCGCGCAGTTGGAAACGGTGAATCAAGTCGTCACAACGGCAAGAGCAAACAATTTCAGCTTACGCAACTCCCCTTCAGTGGGTAAAGACGTTGTTGGGGGTGATAATATTCCAACCAAGCAAATCACGGCAGCCGAACAAACGGCGGGTGTGACGTATGGCATGGGTTGGTTTCCTGGCTACGCAGTTGACGTTGAAACGGGTGAACGCCTCAATATTTTCTTCGGTGAAAACTCTACTTTTGATCCAGCTATCGGTAAGTACGATGCAGGTGCGGCGGGTGTGAATCGAGACATGATGTTTAATCCATCTACGCAAAATTTTCTAGAGACAAACCCATTCAATGCGGGCGTCTTTACGTTCATGGGTGGTCAACATTACGTTTACGTTATGAAAACCAAGTACGACGAATGTCTCTCGCTTGCAAGCCGTTTGAACGTAGGGGGTAGCAGCATCAGAAGAACGGCAGAGTTGAGAAACATTGCTTGGGCAGGTATGGCGTTGACAAATACCAAATTTTTGTCTTACAAAGATGGCTTGATTCCGAACGATGTAACGGTTACAATGCGGGTCAATAATCCGTATGCACCATTGAAAGGTAAAGGAACAAACGGTACGCATCCAGCTTATCAATTCTCTTTGGCGGGTAAAAAAGCAGGTACTTTGGCCACGCAAACGCAAATTGATTCGTCGCTTGATTATATTAACGTCGTTCCGAATCCATATTATGGTTTCTCGGCTTACGAAATCAATGAGTTTGCGACAACGATTAAAATGACGAACCTACCGCCTAAATGTAAAGTGAGTATTTACACATTGGATGGTAAATTTATCCGTCAATTCAATCGGGATGAACAACCGACGCCTTATCCGATAGCAGGAAATTACGGCAATCGGTCGAAGCAAATTGTGCCAGCTCTTGAATGGGATTTGAAAAATGATAAGAATATTCCAGTAGCGAGTGGGGTATATTTGATTAATGTTGATGCAGGTGCTTTGGGCAGTCGAACGCTCAAATTCTTCGCCGTCAATCGTCAATTTGACCCGTCTCGGTTGTAAGTCTTGGTTACACGTTCGGGAAACTTCAAAAGTTTCCCGAACGTTGACTTGAGTTACGCTGGTTTTTTAAAATAGGCCCCTCAGTATAAATGCTAAATTTATACGCGTTGCGCCTTAATCTAAAATTAAAATGACCTATTTTAGATGCCTAATAGCTAATATTCAAGCGATTATGCCTTTAAATCAAGCATTGGGCCTCTAAAATCTGTCTTTCAAAGAAAAAATTATGAAGTTAAATATATCCTTTTTCTTATCCCTTTTCACCGTTGCCGTTGTTTTTGCGGGCAATCCTGACCGACAAGGTGAAGCGGGTGCTTATGAATTATTGCTCAATCCGTGGGCGCGTAGCGTAGGCCTCAACAGCCTCAATACGTCTTACGTGCGCGGTGCGGAAGCGATGAATCTGAACGTTGCAGGTTTAGGCCGCATTTCGGGAACGGAGATTGGTTTTGCCCACTCCATTTATTTGCAAGGCACGGGTTTATCCATGAACGCCCTTGGAATTGCTCAAAAAGTGGGTGAAAACGGGGCTTTTGGCCTTAGTTTGAACGCCCTTAGTTTTGGTAAAATTCCTGTAACGACAAATGGCCTACCTGAAGGAACAGGCGCGACTTTTTCACCAATTTTCTTCAATCTTGGCTTGGGTTATTCTCATACGTTTGAGAAAAAAGTGTCTGTTGGCATCACAGCCCGCGTCGTGAATGAGTCAATTGCTGACGTATCGGCAACGGCGATTTCGCTAGATGCAGGTGTGCAATACATGACGGGTTCAGACAAATATCCAGAGCGTTTCAAGTTCGGTATCTCTTTGAAAAATGTGGGTAGTCGGATGCGTTTTGGTGGTCAAGGTTTGAACTATTCGGCTAAAAATCAAGACGGTACTTTGCCTTATCAAATCACGGTGTCTAAGCAAACGAATGAGTTTGAATTGCCCTCGCAATTGAATATCGGCGCAGCTTTCGACATTTTGCCCGAAGAAAAAATGCGTTTGACGGGTGTTTTTAATTTTACATCTAATGCTTTTTCAAGGGATGAAATCGGCGGCGGCTTGGAATTTGGTTTCAACAATCTTGTGACCCTTCGTGGTGGTTATCGCTACGAAATTGGCGTTGTAACAGATGGAAAAGAATCCGTTTACACAGGCTTAGCAGGTGGTTTGACTTTCAATATCCCAGGAAAGAAAGACAGCGAAAAAATGATGTCGTTGGATTACAGCTACCAAGCAACCCGCGTTTGGGGGGGAACACACAACATTGCCATTCGTTTGAATTTATAAAATATTTAAAATTTGATATTTATCATCGGCGAGGCTCAAAACCTCGCCGATGGTTTTTAAGATAAGGCCCCTCAGTATTTTCAAGTTTTGAGTGTCGGGTTTTGAGTTTGACGGACGTTCAGGGAACTTTAAAAGTTCCCCGAACGTTAAAAATCCGTGAAATCCGTGGATAAAATCAAGTCAGAAAAAAATATCTGACAGCCAATACATTAAATTATAAATATCCATTTTATCTTTGCACCCACAACAGACGAGAAGGTTTCTCCCGCAAGGGCAAGAAGCCTTCTCGTTTTTTAATGTAACGTACAGGCGACTTCAGTCGCCTGAAAACACCAAATGAACTAAATCAACCACAAAATTTGTTCTCTACCGCGTCTTTGTCCTTCAAAGTCGCTTTTATTAAACTTTTTTTCAAATAGAAAAACTAGAAGTTCTAATTTAGAAATTAATCAAAAATAAAGTATCTATTCAATTTGCAATTGCTCATCGTTCATTTGCAAATTTTAAATTCTTAATTTTTAATTTTCCTAATAAATTGGTTATCAATTTATTACACGCTGTTTTGAGTTAGAACGACGCCGTTTTTCAATTAAATTTTATTATAAAATGGCTCAATACACGTTGTTAACACAACAAGGATACGAAAAAATGAAGGCCGAAGTCGAAGAATTGAGGTCAAATGGCCGCCGTGACGCCGCCCGTGCCATTGCGGAAGCCCGTGAGAAAGGTGATTTATCGGAAAATGCAGAATACGACGCCGCAAAAGACGCGCAAGGAATGCTCGAAGCTAAAATTGCGGGATTCGAAATCAAACTCGCCAATGCCCGTATCATTGACGAAAGTCAGTTAGATGATTCGAAAGTCAGTGTACTTTCGACCGTCACTATCGAGCACGTCAAAATGAAAAAACAAATCACGTACAAGCTCGTTCCTGAAAGCGAAGCGGATGTGAAAACGGGTAGAATCTCTGTCAGTTCGCCTGTCGGCCAAGGCTTAATGGGTAAAGAGGTAGGTGAAATTGCCGTCGTCACAACGCCAAATGGTGATATTCAATTCAAAATCATTAAGATTTCGATTGTATAAATTAAAATGATGAACGATGAATTATAAATGATAAATTCTTAAATCACTGATTATCAATCAATTGAATGCAAGCAGAAATTATTTACGTCATTTTAATCAATTCATTAGGGTGAAAAATGCCGCGCAAGTCTCAACTTGTGCGGTATTTTACTTTATGACATTAAATTTTTCAATTGACCCCCAATTTTAATCAAAGTATATCGTCATTGCGAGGCACTATTATTTCTCGTGGGGACTTTTACTTTGGAATGACGCTAAAAATGGTCAGTTAAAACGTTCGGGGAATTTTTAAAGTTCTCCGAACGTGGTGCTCAATTTCGAGCGCGTCATTAGTAGGCACGAAGCAATCTGTTAGGTTTGGCAGTCTGCTAAAACAAAAAGATTACTTTGTGCCTCGCAATGACAACGTTGTTTAGCTGCAGTAATTTCCGCTTTGGGATTAAGGTTGTTAAAAGCCAAAGCGGAAATTGCTGGTTTAGCTTAAATTTTGCGTATAAGTCGTTGATAATCAATAAAATAAGCCATGTTTACGTTACTTATTGGAATATTGTCAGTAATTTCTGTTTTGCTTTTGAGTTGCGGCGTAGCTGCAAAAATCTCGGTAATATTCCGAATACAAGGCCAATTTCCTATGCGGTGTAACCGCAAAACTGCCCAAAATACTGAGGGGCCATTTTTGAATTCTTAATTCTTAATTCCTGTGAATGGATATTGAAAAAATAGCGCAATTGACAGGCCATCAAGCAGCCGTTTTTGCCCTCGGCGAAGGGCGAACGCCACAGTACGTCATTTCGGGTGCAGGAGACGGTTGGCTCGTTGAATGGGATTTGGCGACGCCCGATTTAGGCCGTTTATTGGCCAAAGTCGAACGGAATATTTTTTCTTTACAATTTTTAAAAAATCAAAACCGCATCGTTGTCGGCGATATGGATGGTGGCGTGCGGTTCGTTGACCTTAGTCAGCCCGAAAAAACGTTGAATATCAAACACCATTCAAAAGGCTGTTACGCTATTCAATTGTTTGACAATCAACTTTTTACAATTGGTGGAGAAGGCACAATTACCCGTTGGTCAGTCGCCGAAAGTTGCTCGTTGGAGAGTTTGCAATTATCCACTAAAAGCCTTCGTTCACTAGATATTTGCGTTGAAAAACGCGAAATTGCCATCGGTGCAAGTGATGGAAATGTTTATTTTCTAGACCTTGATACTTTCGATGTCAAGCAAACCATCAAAGCAGCGCATACAAATTCTGTTTTTTCCGTCCGTTACACACCTAATGGCAAGCACTTGCTCACGGGCGGACGCGATGCTTTTCTAAAATTATGGTCTTTGGAGGCCCCTCAGTATTTTTCGCTTTTTGAAGCCCCCGCGCACCTTTTTACGCTCAATTCCATCGCTTTTCACCCATCAAACCCGATGCTTTTTGCTACCGCAAGCCGTGACCGAACCATCAAAATTTGGGAAATTCAAGGCACACAACTTGTTTTACGTAAAGTCATTGATACGATTCGACACGGTTGCCACATCCGCTCCGTCAATCGTTTGTTTTGGTCAACGTTTAACGACTATTTAATCTCGGCGAGTGACGATAGGAGTGTGATTATTTGGAAAATAAGTGACGTTAATTGATTAAATTTACTCACTATCTTATGAAAAGCAGCTTGTCATTGCGAGGAGGCACGACGAAGCAATGACAAATCACTTTTTAAAAATTAGTGGATAAACTGAATAAATGTGCATTACTAGGCTAGTTTTGCGCTCAAAAGATTTCAAATTCTAAGCTAGAGTTGTAGTGCCTAAATTTGAAATCTCTGAAATCTGAAATTTTTGGAATCATGCAATATCTCGGTTATTTAGCCTTTCGAGGCGTCGTTTTTCTTTTCTCTTTATTGCCCTTTTCGGCCATGTATCGCTTGTCAAACGGTGTTGCGTGGCTGATGATGAACGTTATGGGCTATCGTAAAGCAGTGGTTTACAAGCAGTTACGTAATTCGTTTTCCGATAAATCATCGGCAGAAATTGACCGCATTGCACGGGCTTCCTACTTGAATTTGAGCGATATTTTGCTAGAAAGCATGAAAGGTTTTTCTATGTCGGAAGCTGATTTTAAGGCACGTTATGTCTTTACAAACCCTGAATTTGTCCACAATTCGATGGAAGCCGACGGCAATTCAATTCAAATGGCCGCGCATTACACGAACTGGGAATGGGGTGTTATTTCGTTGCCGCTTTCTGTAAAGCGGACGATTGTGGGGTTTTATAAACCGCTTAGCAATTCGTTTATCGAAAAATATGGTCGAGAAAAGCGCGGACAATTCGGCATTGAACTTGTCCCTATCGGCGACACGTCAACGGCTTTTGAGCGTTTTGCGGACAAACCGACGGCTTATTTTTTCATCAGCGACCAAAATACAAATTCGGATAAAGCGCATTGGGTCACGTTTTTGAATCAAGATACAGCTTGTCCTTATGGCGGCGATAAATATGCTAGGCAATATAATTTTCCTGCGTATTTCCTTGATATGAAACGTGTTAAGCGTGGATATTACAGAATGACGTTTGAAAAAATCGCTTCCGATGTTCAAAATTTGCCCGATGAAGAAGTGACCCGCCGCTTTATGGCAAGGCTCGAACAAATGATTTTGGCACAGCCCGAAAACTGGTTGTGGTCGCATAAGCGTTGGAAAAAGAAGCGAAATGTTTAATTTTGTCAAATTTTTTCTACTTTTGTACTTCTACACAGTTCATTTTTTATTGAACAACTACAGAAAACTACCAATAATCATTATATGTTTCCACCGCTTTTTAAAATACGCGAAAAGGGCAAATACGGCTTTATTGACGCCGACGGCGAAATCGTTGTCGAGCCGCAATACCCGAAAGTCGAGGACTTTCACAATGGTTTTGCACGGGTGCGCGTGTTTGACCGCCTCGTTTTTATTGATTCCTTGGGGCGTCCGCTTTTCAAAAATTTGTTCAATTTCATTGGCCTCATGGAGGAAGGATTGGCACGTGTGCAGCTTGTTAATCTTTGGGGTTTTATAGATGGCCGTTGCAATCTTATCTTGGAAGTGCAGTACGAAGGCGCGGGTGATTTCAGTGGCGGCTTGGCGGCGGCGCGTTTTGGTGGCCGTTGGGGCTTCATCAATCGAGACGGCGAATTTGTGATTAAACCACAATTTGAAGCGGCTGACAAGTTCAACAATGGTCTTGCACCCGTAAAACTCAACGGAAAATGGGGTTTTGTAAGTAATAAAGGCAAATTTGTCATTGAACCGACTTTCGATGCGGCAACTACTTTTCAAGGCGACGTGGCCACAATTTTTGAAAATGGTAATTGGGGATTGATTTATAAAACGGGCGACATTATTATACCCCCTCAGTATCCGCGTCTCGAAGGCGTGTCAGAAGGCAAGTTTTGTGAAGGTTTGGCCGTCGTTCAGATTGACGGAAAATTTGGTTTTATTGACCCGTCGGGACAAATTATCATCAAGCCCGTTTTCGATTTTGCGGGCGATTTTCACAACGGGTTGGCTGTGTTTTCATATAAAGGAAAATATGGCTACATGACGTCAACCGCACAATTGCACATTGAACCACAATTTGACAACGCGCAGCCTTTTAGCGAAGGTTTGGCCGCCGTAAACGTCAAAAATCAGTGGTTATACATTGATGTTGAAGGAAATATTGTCATTCCACCGCGTTTTTTAGATGCTGTTTCACCGTTCAAAAATGGCTTGGCATGGATTGAAAAAAATGGTATGTGGGCATACATTAATCCCGCAGGACAAGTTGTTTGGTTGGAAGAAGACGTGGTTTAAGCCTATTTTAACATAAAAAACCGGCCAAATACTGAGGGGTATTTGGCCGATTTTTTTTGTCATCATTTATGCGTTTGCTGATAATCCGCAATGATTTTTTCAATTTCGATAATAGGCAATTCTGTGATTTTTGAAATCACATACAAGGCAATGCCGTTCTCCCAACTACGGATAGCGACGTTTTGTTTCCATTCCTTGATTTCTTCTCTAGCTAGCCTCAAACCTTCTTCAAAAGCTTTTGAAAAAGCTCGCTGTTCGATTTCATCGAAGATAGACATAATTTCAGGTTTTGGATTCATGTTCTGCAATGATTTTTTCAATATCAGCAATAGATAAACCCGTGATGTTTGAAATCATAGAAATAGATATACCATTTTCCCAACTAAGGATAACGGTACTGCGTTTCTCTTCGATTTTACCTTCGATTTTACCTTTTTCGATACCTTTTTCGATACCTTTTTCGGTAGCTTTTTGTTCAATTTCATCAAAAATAGACATGACTTTCGATTTTAAATTGTTATCAGAATAATTCACTTTTTCAACGATTTGATGGCTCGTCATACCTGAAACCGCCGTCAAATATACAGCAGACATCCGCATAAAACGGCGTGTTTGGTCATCTTTTTTTTCATCATAACCCTCTACGAGCAATTCAACGATGTGAATGCTCAAATAGATTTTGTCCGAGTAATGTTTAAAAGCCAAGAGACTTTTTTGCAAAAAGATGGATTCAAAAGCGCGAATGGTCTTATCCGAATACTTCTGCAAATTGACTAAAATATAGTCAAAACTAGGCAAAAAACGCATAAACTCTGGCCCAACCTCTCCAAAATAGCTATCAAGTGGTTCATTTTCCCACGGTACTTGACCGTGATAAAGGACGATGGGAACAATGACCGTCGGCCTTTTATTTTCTCCCGCTTGCAAACGCCACGCTCCACGTATATAGTCGAGGAGTTGAAAATGTGGGTGTGTTGGTTTGTAACTTTTATGCTCGTGCAAAAGAGAAATCAAGGCGTACTGATTTCCGTTTTTGTATCGGCATTTCCAAACCATATCAGCAAAAAACTCCGACAATTCATCTGTGATGTAGGACGTATTGTCAAATTCCAATGTATCAAAATCTAGTTTATCCTGCACATCTTTCGGTAAAAACTGCTCCGCAAATGCACGGACGACGCCGACGAGGCTCATCATGCCCTTGAAATATTTGTCGTGGGCGTTGTTGAGTTCATTGTTCGGTACGGGGGCGTTGTTATGGTCTTTCATTGTAAGTTATTTATTGTTTGTCAAAGTATATTTTAAATAACGGCAAATGTAAACGCTTTTTTCAAAAAAACAAATACGCGATTGTTTTTTTGATGTTTAACGGTTTTTGTTGCTTTTATGCCTAAAATACTGAGGGCGTGCTTAAATTATAAACAATTGATTACCAAGCGAATAAATCCTTTTTCATTTCTTAATTTTTCATTTATTTAGAATATATCTAAAAAAAAACACTAAAACGCTTGGTAATCTGCCAAGCGTTTTTTCATCTTTGCGCCGTTATTAAGATTCAGTCCACATTAATATAAGCTATTAGAATGAAAAATTATCAAACATTAACGACCATTATTTCTACAATTTTTTTAGTCACTTTGTCTTCATGGGCAATGGCACAATCGGCTCGTTTGACGGGGCATATCACGACGAGTGATGGCAAATCGGGGGCTTTTGTCAACGTGATTCTCGAGGGAACGACAAAAGGGGCAACGGCTGACGAAAACGGGTATTACGAAATTGGCAATTTGAAGGTAGGTACTTATACGCTCTCCGCAACTTTTGTCGGTTTGGAAACGCAGAGCCAAAAAGTCAAAATTACTGAGGGGGCACTTTTGAGCGCAATTTTACGCTCAAAGAAAACAGTCAAGAATTGTCGGCGGTCATTGTACGCGGACGGCAAAATGTGAATGATAAACCCGTTTCGCTTGGAAAAATAGCGATTCGCCCGATGGATTTGCCGCAAAGTGTGGCTGTTATTGACCAAAAACTCTTAGAACAGCAACAAGTTTTACGGATGAGTGATGCCTTGATGAATGTTACAGGCGTTTACATTATGGGAACGGCGGGCGGTTATCAAGAGGAAATCGCGGGTCGTGGCTACGCTTTTAGCAGCAGCAATACCTTCAAAAATGGGTCGCGCTACAACAACGGCATTTTGCAAGAGTTTAGTGGACTTGAAAAAGTGGAGTTTTTGAAGGGTAGTGGGGCGATTTTGTTTGGCAATGTGGCCGCAGGAGGCGTTTTGAACCTTGTGACTAAAAAGCCGAAGTTTGAAAACGGTGGCTCAATTTCGATGCGAACGGGTAGTTTTGGTCTGTACAAACCGACGATTGACGTGTATGGTGCAGTCAATAACAGCCAAAATATGGCGTATCGGATTAATACGTCTTACGAAAAAGCGAATAGTTTTAGGGAAGGCGTATCGTCGGAGCGGTTTTACGTAAACCCGTCTTTTCTCTTAAAAATAGGCTCAAAAACCGATGTTTTGATTGAAGGCGACTATTTAAAAGACGAACGGACGCCCGATTTTGGTACGGGTGCGGTCAATTATCAGATTGCCGACGTGCCGCGTGAACGGTATTTAGGCGTCGCGTGGGCAAAGTACGAAGCGGAACAAAAAAGTGCTTCTTTGACCGTGACGCATCGGTTCAATCAAAATTGGCAACTTAAAGGGGCGGCTTCGGTACAGGCTTACGCAACGGAATTGTACGCGAATACGCGCCCGAATTCGGGCAGTGTTTTTGTTCAAACGGATGGAAAATGGATAAGAGGCTTGGCAAAATCGGCGGTAAAAGACCAATATTACGTTGCTCAATTGGATTTAACGGGGACGTTTAAAACGGGTTTTATCAAGCACCAATTTTTATTTGGCGCGGACGTTGACCAATTCAATACAGGAACAACGGCTTTCGCAACACTCGCTAAATATGATTCTATTAACATCTATAAACCATTGTTTTACAAGGAAAGAAACGATATTCCCGATTTGGCAGCAACGACTTTGACAACTGCACCGATTGATAGAGTTGGCGTTTATGCCCAAGATTTATTGAGTTTAGGGGCGAAAGTCAAGCTATTATTGGGCTTGCGGTACAGCTATCAACAAACAGTGAGCGACGTTTTTACTTATGCAACCAATAAAAATGTAGTGTCAAAGGCGTTCGACGGGGCTTTTTCCCCGCGCGTCGGTTTGGTGTATCAACCGATTAAAAACACGTCGCTTTTTGCCAGTTATTCTAATTCTTTTACTTTGAATGCAGGCATTGATATTGCGGGCAATGCCTTGCCGCCGTCGTTGATTGACCAATTTGAAGTGGGCGTAAAAAATGAATTTTTCAACGGTTTACTCTCGGCAAATATTACATTGTACCGAATTGTAAACAACAATTTGGCGCAAACCAGCTTGGCGAACGGCAACATTTATACAAATATCAAAGAATTAGCGGGTGAAGTGACGAGTAACGGCCTTGAAATTGATGTGGCGACAAAACCCTACAAAGGTTTTTCCGTTATCGGCGGGTATAGCTACAACGATACGCGTTACACGGCATCAAATATTTACACCACAAATAGCCGCCTCAAATATAATCCGCAACACACGGCGAACGCAAGCATTTTTTACCAATTTTCGGATAAAATACTGAGGGGCCTCAATGTCGGCTTTACGTCTTTGTACGTAGGTGACCGCGTTGCGGGTCGTTCGACCCGTTTGACGGTGGCGAACGATGCGTTCAAATTAATGACCGTTCCCGATTATGTGCAGTTCGATGCCTCGGTCGGTTACAGCGTCAATAATTTGTCTTTGCGCTTGAAAGTGGCCAATTTGTTGGATAAATTGAGCTACAATGTCCACGATGATAATAGCGTTAATCCAATCACACCGCGCAATGTTGCGGCGACTTTGACTTATAAATTTTAGATTCACACGGAGGAGACAGAGGACACAGAGTTTTCAGTTTCCTTCTGAATGACAAAAAAGATAAAACTCTGTGTTCTCTGTAAACTCCGTGTGAAACCCAAAAAAAGCCACAAATTGAGCAGCAGCTCGATTCGTGGCTTTTTAACGCAAAGATATAGAACTTACATTACTTACAGATTCTTAATTATTTATATAATTCAGAGCAAAGTCCGATTTTCTATCTGATTGCTTAATGGCACACGCGGCGACGGAAAAGTGGGGTTTGTTTTTATTTTCTGAAAATTTGGGATGTTTCATTTTGCTTGAAAAGTAGTTTACACTTTTTTAGCAAGATTTACTAAATTTGAAAAATTTAGTAAATCTGTGCGTAATTTAAAGCA
>JAYSRS010000424.1:0-4021 GCA_043720935.1 Saprospiraceae bacterium | reverse complement strand
AAATACGCTTTTATTTACTTAACGTTCCTTAATAACTAATGTTACGCAATGGCACACTAATTTGAGGGATACGAGTGATTCAGGCTGATTTTTTTCATCGTTGCATATATTTCTGCAAAGCACCCGCTAAAACACGGTCGTTTGCTAGGCGCGGGACTTTGTTTTGACCACCTAATTTACCTTCCGATTTCATAAACTCTCGGAAAGCATCGCGTACAAGAGGCCGTATGACGAGCGGGCGTAAGATGTTGCCGACAATCAAATCTTTGTAGTAAATGTTTTGTTCCAACATGATTTTATCTAATTTTAAGGAAAAATTGGCTAAATTGGACGGCTCATTGTCAAATTCGATGAACCATTCGTGATACGGCAGACCACCTTCAAGCGGCACAACGTTCGGGGCAACGTGAAATTCGACAATTCTGACCCCCTCAGTATTGGCAGCTTCCAATAGTGCTTCTTCGACTTCTTTACCAATAACGTGTTCGCCAAACGCGGAAATAAAGTGCTTAATACGACCAGAAACGATGATTCGGTAAGGATTTTTGGATGTAAACTGAACGGTGTCGCCGATATTATAGCCCCAAAGCCCTGCATTATTGTTGATAATTAGAGCATAATTGACGCCTAATTCGACCTCATTTAAGCGCAACCGTGTGGGGTTTTCGTTAAAAATCTCGCTTGTTGGCACAAATTCAAAGAAAATACCTGAATCTACGTTGAGCCACAACCCTTTATCCATCTGACTGTCTTGAAACGCAATAAAACCTTCCGAGGCGGGATATGTCTCTACGCTGTCCATTTTTTCGCCGACCAATTCTTCCAATTTAGACCGATAAGGTTCAAAATTGACGCCGCCGTAAACAAAAACCGAATAATCGGGAAAGATGGCTTTAACCGTTTTTTTGCCTGTTTCAGCCAAAACGCGCTCATAATACATCTGTACCCACGGCGGAATACCTGAAATCAAGCGCATAGATTGCCCCGATGTTTCACGAACAATCGCATCGAGTTTGGTTTCCCAATCTTCAATACAATTCGTTTCATAGCTTGGTAACTGACTGAATTTCAACCATTTAGGTATCATATGATTAGAAATACCCGATAGTCGGCCTGTTTTGATGCCGTTCACTTCCGACAGTTCGGGACTGCCCGATAGGAAAATCTGCTTGCCATCGAGCCAAGACCCGTTGCCCGTCCGTGCGTAGTAATTGAACAACGCGTTTTTGGCCGAACCGAAGTGATTTGGAATAGAATCCTTCGTGATAGGAATGTATTTGACACCCGACGTCGTGCCGCTTGTTTTGGCAAAATAGGCAGGTTTGCCCATCCACAAGACATCAGATTCGCCTTTTTTGACGCGCTCGACGTAAGGTTTCAAGGCTTCGTAGTCTCTAATCGGGACGTGTGCCTTGAAATCGGCGTAATTTTTAATTTTTGAGAAATCGTGGTCGCGCCCAAACGCCGTTTGAGCCCCCCTCAGTACCAAGTGCTTCAAAACGCGATTTTGCGCCTCAACCGCCGCATTATTATGCGACAGCTTTTCGATTTGTTGCGCCACCCGTCGCGCCAAAGGTTTTATCAGATTTGCTTTCCAGCCCATGCTTTATCTTGAATTGAATATTACTGTACAAATTCAACATGGCACACTGATTAAACTGATACGACTGATTTACGCTGATTTTTTAGATGTACACAGGAAAAAATCAGTGTAAATCAGCTTAATCCCCGCCAATCTGTGGCCCGTGTTGTGTAAAATATACAAGTAGTATGCTTGAATTAATAATTGTACTACGTTACTATAACATTTTTTAACGGCAAATTTAAAAAGAAAGGTTAGATAAAGAAGGTCGGTTCTTGAAAATTGGCTTTCTGAAAACTAAAAAGCCCTATTGAAACGATTGAACAGGGTTTTTTAATTTCAAAAATCCAATTTTGGCGTTTAATCTTCTCCGTATTTTACCCATTTTGACCATTCCCCAACCTCATTTTTCTGAAAAACAACCACAACCCGCCTTTTTTGTATCTTCAAAATTTATGAAAAATAATAAATTTTACAAATATGATATACCTATTTTGATTGACTTCCATTGAATTTTTAGAGAATGTATGTCTCATTAACTACAAAAAGTAGTATAAAATTAGTGTTTCACCCACCTTGACAGGTTCAAACAATGCTTAAAAATCGAACATTCAAGCTTTTTTCCTTCATTTTAAAAAAACAGATTGTTGATAAAACCAAATTAGGGTAGATAAAAACCACCTCACCGAGAGTTGTGTTACAAAACCCCTAAAATCTGTACCGTAAAAGGGTCATTTTTATGGGTATTGTCATATTTTATTTTTATTTATGAGTTAAGTTTGATTATGTAAATCAATGATTTACAATTACAAAAAAAATATATTTTCAAATTTACCTACGTTTTTAGCCCTGTCACGGCGTTCGGGCTATTGCGTTTGGAGAAAAAGCACCCCTATCTTTGCACCAAGTTTGTGACACAGCGACACAGAAAAATCATAACCAACACATTCGCCGCTTCCTTCCTCCCACTTGAGCCGCGAATCTTAGCTGACACACAACTTACTTCAAACGGCTGCTTCCTCCCACTGGCCACTTTTAAGAACGACTTACGAACAAAACTTTTATCATTAACCATTTAATTCTTACGAAAGATGAAAAATTTTTACTTCACAATCATCGCCATCATCGCTTTCACATGCGCAGCTAACGCAACAACGGGCGCAGAACTCGTTTCGAGCTACGTCGCACAATACAAAAACCTCGCAATCGAAGAGCAAATGCGTACGGGCATCCCTGCAAGCATCAAATTATCAATGGGTTTGTTGGAATCAAGCCTCGGTCAATCGCGTTTGGCAACAGAAGCTAACAACCATTTCGGTATCAAGTGGTGGAGCGCAAACGACGGTGCAGCTTTCGTTGAAGCAATGGACGACGACAAAGACAAAAACGGCAATCCAACGCCTTCAAAATTCGTAAGATTTGCTTCGGCAGAAGAATCTTACCGCAAACACAGCGAGTTTTTGATGAACCGCGCCCGTTATCGCGTCCTTTTCAGCTACGACCGCACCGATTACCGCGCTTGGGCAACAGGTTTGAAGGCTTGCGGCTACGCAACAGCACCTGATTATGCTGAAAAACTCATCAAATTGATTGAAAAATACAACTTGGCACAATACGATGTCCCATCGGGTTTGGGTTTTGCTAACGCTGATATGGCAGCATCAACACCTGCAAAATCGGTAAAGGTTGCCACAGAGGCCCCTCAGTATCAAGTGGTTTTGGTATCTTCAAACGAACCAAAAGCAACTTTATCGCAACCTGTTAGACGCCCTACTGCGGCAAAAACAATGGCAACTGCAAGAACAAATGTATCGCCTACACCACGGGCTATCGAAAGCACAAGTGTTGAAAATAGCCAACAAGTACGCTACACTTTGACAGAAGCAAACTAAGGAATGATGAGTTATGAATGATAAATGATAAATCTTTAAATAGTTAATAATCAATTGATTGTAAATAAAATCATTTGACTTTCTTCTTATCAAATCATCAAAAAATATTGGAATAGACAAGTATTGAAAACAGTATGCGTGTATTCGTTTCGTAAAATTAAAATGGTTATAAAGTTATATCGGGTAATTACTGGCAACAGTAGTTACCCGTTTTTTTTGAGGTTCACTTCATACATTCAAAATGGGCCACTGATTTGAGGACTGCGACTGATTTACGCTGATTTTCTTTCGGAATTATCGGCTTTATGTCGCAAAATACTGAGGGGGTATCAGATTTAGGAAATTTTGCAAATTTTCTAAATCTTTTGCCAATCTTTTGCCACAAAAATGCCTTTTTTTACTCAAAAATTGATTTGCGACATAAAACCGATAATTCCGTTTTCTTTTGTTAGGAATGCGAAATAAATAAAAGCGTATTTTCATACACACTGTTTTTCGCTGCGCGAAAAAGGCGTGCGTGGAGAAAATCTATCGGAGGCAGCTTGTT
>JAYSRS010000423.1:0-4023 GCA_043720935.1 Saprospiraceae bacterium | reverse complement strand
TGCGTGGATGGGATCAAAGGATTTCCTGAAGCGATGGAAGTGGTGTTTCCGATGACGCAAGTGCAGTTGTGCCTGGTGCACATGGTGAGATACTCCCTCAATTCTGCCAAACTGATTTTACGCAATTGATTGAAATACGTTGCAGGTTCAAAGGTCGCACCGCCTGCACTTTCGGCCAAAATGTAGTATTCGATGGCCTCAAAACCCTTTGGCATGACCGCCGTTCCGAATATTTTATCACCCGCTTCGGCATCGTGACTTTTGCCGTCGTCGAGCATTTGTACTTCCGTAAACGCCGTTGTTGTGCCAACGGGGCGGTAAAACAAACGCACCCGACGAGGGAAATTATCCACTTTCACTTTAATACGGAATTCTGTAACCGTCTTCGCTACAAATTTTTGGCGGTTGCTAAAATTAACGTCCGACACTCTCGGCGGCACGTTCAACATATCGGGATATTTTTTCAAGAATTTAGCGCGTTTCGACATCAATTCCACAATGCCCGGGATTTTGGTCACTTTACCGACCGTTTCTAACAAACTCCGTTGAAAATCGGCCACTTCGTAAGGTTTTTCAGCCGTTGCATCATAAGCCTTTGATATCAATCTTTGGAGCGTTTCAGCGCGTATTTTATACGCATCATTGTCGAACCAATCGGCCAAAATTTGGCGGATGTGCGCCACATAAACTTTCTTAAAGTCTTG
Organism: Saprospiraceae bacterium; assembly: GCA_043720935.1. Taxonomy (GTDB): domain Bacteria; phylum Bacteroidota; class Bacteroidia; order Chitinophagales; family Saprospiraceae; genus JAAFJT01. Next base: position 3,319 of record JAYSRS010000423.1, on the reverse strand, counting down.
ATTTTTAAGTAATTGTGCAATCAATGGCTTGGCCGTGTTTGTCACTTGAAGCATCGGGTCGAGTGACACGAGGCCGTCAAAATCAAGGTCAGAATTGCCATTTGTAGCGTTTTTGAAACTGCCAAAAGCAAGGTTCATTTCGGTAGGCATAAAATTAAATTGACCATTGCCGTCGCGGTATAAATAATAATTAACGCTAAATTGTCCTTGATAACTATTCAGATTTACCAAGACATTTTGCAAAGCCAAAAACCATAAAGCGCGGTCAATATTCACCATTTTCCCTAGATTTTCGGGTTCTTTTTCCAAAATGCGGGTCATTTCAATCAAATCGTCCCAACCATCTTTCGACAGCATATCGAAGTTGCGGAGATAGCATTTTGCATTGGCTTCATAGCGCAGCGACCCATAATTTATTGCCCCACAATCAGGCAAAGGCGTCGCCCGAACGTCGGGAATACACTTAAAAAGAGACCCCTCAGTATAATTGAAGTTGCGTTGCAAAAACGGCTCGTCAATCGCCTCAACGTTGACATAAACGCCTTTATTTTCGTTATTGACGGTCATATTGACGTAATTTGCCCGTTGCGAAGGGATGTAACGGCGCATAATTTCGTAGCTCAACACTTCCCGCACGAGTGACGGGTCACGCAAAGCCTGTGAAATCATCAGTGTTTTATAGCCTTGATGGTTTTGTTTTTTGTCAATCAAATTCAAACGCAACAACCACGGATTTCGCACCGAAGCCGTCTGATAACTCGGGCTTTTGGCGTAAGAAATGCCGACATTTTCGTAAGTCGAGCCGTCAATTATCACCCTGCCGACGAGCATGTCATCGCCGTTGACGCGGTTAGAATCCAATAAAAACGCCCAATTTTGTTGGCTAAACGTGATTTTTAAGTCGTGAATCGCCGCCGCATCATAGAAATCGCCTTTGGTTTGAGCCGCGAGATGCGCCGAAAATGTGAGCAAAAAAGCAGTAAACAGTGTCGTGATTTTTTTCATATCCATGCCGTTCGGTGAGGCGTTTTTAGGAAATTAAAAATTAAAAATTAAAAATTAAGAATTTAAAAATTCACAAAACGTTGACAATCAGTTTTTTGTAAATTTCAATTGCTTATTTTATCATTTTATATTTCTTAATTTTAATATTGTTTAGAAAATGATGATATTGATAAAGAGCTATTAAACTATAAATTTCAGGACTTACTCTAACGCTTGTCCTCCAAAACTATTGTTCAGCAATTTCCGCTTTGGCTTTTTCACGGCGGCGTAGCTACCCAATCTCGGTAATATTCAAGCTACCAACAATTTTGGGGCGCGGTGTAACCACGAAACAAGCGGTTTTGCGGTTACACCGCCTAGAAAATTGTACTTTGACTCTAGTGTTACCGAGATTTTGCAGCCACGCCGCAATTTGATGTTCCAGAATAGACCTTATGAAAATATTTCGGCGTCTCTCGTTCGTTTAAGGGCATGATTTCAGTCCTTCTCTAATCTCGTCCACCGTCCAAATTTTCTCATTATTTCCCATTGAAGTTGAGATGTAATTCAAAATATTTGTCATTTCAAAGTCCGTCAACGGGTCGCCCGTCAAGCGTTTTACGGGCAACATTTCTTGGTTGCCGTACTCAACGCCGTTGACGACGATTTTCCCTTTTTGGCCCCTCAGTAAAATGCACGGCAATTCGGCTCGGTGAGTAGCTAAATAATCCGATTTTGCCACGGGCGGAATCAAGCCTTTCAAGCCCTCGCCGTTTTCCATGTGGCAATTAACGCAGTAAAGGCCATACAGAATTTTGCCTTGTTTATACGTATTAGTGTCACCGTCGCAATTACTTAAAATCAAAGCGACAGCGATAAAAATAAAAAATAAAATAGTATTTTTCAAGATGTTTAATTTATTGATAATTAAAATAGTAGCACGAAATTAAGTTCGTGAATGTCAAAAATGCTCAAAATACTGAGGGGTCTGAGAAGTCGAAAAAACTGCTAAAATGCTGCCGCTAAAACGTTCAGAAAACGTCAAAAGTTTTCCAAATTTGCTTCCGAAGAGCAAATTTAAAGTGAACTTATGGGACTACCGCTTTTTTACAAAGAAACCTCGTCGGTTTTCGAGAAACCGACGAGGTTTAAAAATTTCAAATTTTAAAAATTTCAAATTTCAAGTAGCTAATCAGACATCTAAAATTAGAGTAAAAAGTTGTCAAGATTGGTTTTCAATGACCTTTACAGTAAAATGGCAAGGGATATTCTTATATTTTCAACTTATTAGTGCTTCATATTAATCATGTCGGGTAAAGTATAGGCGACTTTAGTCGCCTAATATCTTGATACAGGCGACTAAAGTCGCCTGTACGTTATAAAATAAACCCAACAGTATTAAGGCGTCATACAAGAAATAAGATACCCGTTTTACTAGAAAAATACGTCAAAAAGTGGGTATTTTATTATTTGTACAACCCCTAATATGAAGGGCTACTTATATTACTAATTTAATTATCTACCCTATTTGGTGTATTTTAGATAAATATTTTGTAAAAAATTAACTAGATGTATTTTTTATTCTGAATATTCGCCTTTCTGAAATATTTTTCATAATAAAATCTAAATTCTCGTTAATCATAAAATTCAAGTCTCAAGTCCAAGGTTAATTCTCTACCTTGTTGCTGGTTTTTCCATTCTTTTTGCGGGCGTGTTTTGGGCGTGTCAAAACGTTTCAAGTGAGCCGACTCTGCTGCCTGTTACGGCATTAACTGCCGATGTTCTTGCTTCTGACAAGGACTTTCGCGATCTCACGTTTCTTCACAACAAAATCACAGGGCAATCTATGTTCCTTAAAAAAGGGGCTTCTCAATCTAAGGTTGACGCAATCAAGGAGATGCAGAATCTTGCTGCAACTACGGCCTGTCTTCTTGCTTCTCTCCTTATGGTAGCAGAATGTCCACCATGTGCTTTATGGTTTGCAATATATTGCGAACTTACAGCAGGCAGAATCTTTCAGAGCTGCTTAGATGCGGCTACTCGGGCATACGAGTTTAATATAATTGCTGAATGTAATGGCTGTCTGCAACAATAAGATAAATTCTTGAAAGAGGCATTTTATTGAATTAAATTCTATCAATTTCTCAATAAAATGCTTCTCTCAAGTAGTAATGAACTGATGTTACGCAATGGGCCACTGATTAGACAGATGCGACTGATTTACACTGATTTTTTTCTATAAGGAACGTTAAGTAAATAAAAGCGTATTTTACTGGCTCTTTCTCGCTGCGCTCGAAAATCGCCATCTGAAGGATTTTTTAGGAGGCAGCTTGTT
>JAYSRS010000422.1:0-4024 GCA_043720935.1 Saprospiraceae bacterium | reverse complement strand
AAAAACAAGCTGCCTCCTAGAAAAAACCTTTAAAGGGCGTCTTTCGAGCGTAGCGAGAAACAGCCCGTAAAATGCGCTTTTATTTTTTCAACGTTCCTTAGGAATGTGAAATAAATAAAATCACATTTTCTAACAACGCTGAAAGCGTTGAATACGAATAACCGTAGATGCAATCTACGGGCGCGATAAAAACAGTTTCCCAAGTCCGCAGGACTTGAATATCTGTATAAATGGCTTGATTTAGACATTCAACGCCTTCGGCGTTGGGAAAAACGGTGGCTTTTGTTCCGTAGATTGCATCTACGGTTATTCACATTCAACGCCTGCGGCGTTGTTAGAAAATGTGATTTTATTTATTTTATGTTCTTTAGTTACAACTCTTGAAGGGTTCTAACCTGATTAAATATTGCAAACTTATACATTCAATTTACTGCTGAATTATTATCAAAAAATACATTTTAAATGACTCATTTTCCCTTATTTAATGTGCGGTGTTTAGCGACACTTATCTGCTCGTTCGTTTTTTTCACACTCTCCGCGCAAGCGTGGCAAACCAAAGTTACCCCCTCAGTATTGGCCGCTTTTCGGCAGCAATCGACGGCGGATATACTCGTTGTTTTGCGCGCGCAAGGTGACTTGTCGAGCATCAATCCACAAGCATCAAAAGAAGAAAAAGGCCAAAAAGCGGTCGAAATACTGAGGGGGGTCGCCGACCGCTCGCAAGCCGATATTCGGCAATTTTTGACAGCTCGACAAGTTAAATTTCAGTCATTTTGGCTTGTCAACGTCGTGCATTTATCGGCAGATTTTGAAACGTTACGCAATCTTGCCGAACGTTCCGAAGTGGCCGAAATTACGAACAATCCAACGTCAAAACTCAATTTGCCACCGCAAAACAACAGTGGTAATCAGCCCGAAACCCTCTTAAAAACGTGGGGCATTCAACGTATTGGCGCAGATTCGGTATGGGCATTGGGCTATCGTGGAGAAGGCGTCGTCGTTGGTGGTGCAGACACGGGCTACGACTGGACGCACTCCGTTTTGAAGCAAAAATACCGTGGTTGGAACGCTACAACAGGCACCGCCGACCATAATTATAATTGGTTTGATGCCATCAGACCCGACTCGACGGCGGCGACGAATCCGTGCGGGTCAAATGCCATAAAACCATGCGATGACGACCGTCACGGCACACACACGATGGGAACAATGATTGGCGGCTATCAAATTGTTGGTACGGACTCGACTGCAATAGGCGTTGCACCCGATGCCCGTTGGGTCGGCGCACGGAATATGGACAGAGGCAACGGCACTTTGGCGCGTTATGTGGCGTGTTTTGAGTGGTTTACCGCGCCGACTGACCTTGCAGGAAGGCTGCCGAATCCACGGCTTGCGCCTCATGTTATCAATAATTCATGGTATTGTTCGCCCGAAGAAGGCTGCAACGCATCGAATTATAATGTCATGGAACGGGCGTTGAATGCCACACGTGCGGCGGGGATTGTGGTCGTTGTATCGGCGGGCAATTCTGGACCTAATTGTTCATCGTTTCCCGGCCCTGCAGGTTTTTTTGATAAAGCATTTTGCATCGGTGCAACGCAATCGAATGACACAATTGCAGGTTTCAGCAGTCGCGGCCCCGTAACGAATGACGGGTCGAATCGCCGAAAACCAAACGTTTCTGCCCCTGGCGTGGGTGTTTTGTCGAGCGTTCCAAATGGTGGTTACGCAAGTTTTAATGGAACAAGTATGGCTGGGCCGCACGTTGCGGGGGCTGTTGCCTTGATGATTTCGGCAAATCCGCAACTCGCGGGGCAAGTTGATACGATTGAACGCATTTTGGAACTCACGGCCCAACCGATGCGGACAACGCAGGATTGTGGGATAATTAGCGGTATGACCGTTCCAAATAATACGTATGGTTGGGGAAGAATCAATGTGTTTGCAGCAGTAAAACGCGGACTTTCATATCGCCGACCAACGACAGAAGTTGTTGAAAATCAAGCATTTGCAAAGGTATTTCCAAACCCTTTTTCGACCGAAATACGTTTAGATACTGAGGGGGTACTTGGAGAAACATACGTCTCGATTGTGAATCTAAATGGGCAGGTTTTGTTCGCTCAAAAGGCTATTTTTAGCCATAAAAACAGTTTGTTGATTCCCTTGCCAAATAGTGCGGCGGGTTTTTATTTTTATAAAATAGAGAATAAAAATGCGACGCTAATCGGGAAAGTTGTAAAAATGTAAGTAAGGAACGTAAATTTAATATTTATAGAAACGGCCAAATAATATTTCGTAAGGTGCGTAGCACCTAAATATCGTTTATAAAAGGTTAGAATGCTATAGGCACACAGCAAAAACAAAAGCGCAATTTCACACAGAGTTCACAGAGAATACAGAGTATTGTAAGTACTTGATTATCAATACTCTGTGTCCTCTATGAACTCTGTGTGAAAAGCATACTTTATTTGTGTGCCGTTCCATAGCGTTGCCCCTTAAAATTTTCTCAGCGCACGCCTTTTTCTCAGCGCGAAAAACAGTGCGTAAACCGCATAAAATGATTTCTCCGAAGTTACCAGTGTGCAAAAAGGGCAACCGTAAAGGTTATCCTACGAACAGGCTTGATATTTCTATTGTGTGGGCCGCCCCTTTACGGTTCTCCTTTTTGCCAATGGCCTAAAAAAACAAAAGGACTTTCCGAACAAGTCGGAAAGCCTTTTGCATCGCAATTAACTCTGACAGTAAATTATCTTTATGAGTTATGAGTTATAAGAGATGAGTTATGAGTTTTACGACGTTTTAGACACTTTAATCTTCAAAATATTGAGGGGGTATTTATCTAGTATTAGTCGAACCACTCATAACTCATAACTTATCTCTCATAACTATCTTGTTATTTGTAATTTCCGCGTCACCTCGCGTTTGCCTTGCGCTTGAACGCGAATGAGGTACGACCCTGACGCCACGTCGCCAAATTCAAGGTGATAAGGTGCGGTTGATGCTTTCTCGACTTGGGCCGTTTGAATCAATTTACCAAATTGATTATAGACCGTAATCGTTACTTGCAAGCCATTGTATTTTTGCAAATCAATGTCCACGTAGTCGTTTGCAGGATTTGGGAACAAACGTACCCCCTCCCTATTTTTGGCAAAATTTACCGTTTCGACGCTTGAAAACTGAATTGTAGCGTTGTTTTGCACCGTTTTGATGCGGTAATGATTGTCGCCTTCCAATGGATGAACGTCCGCAAAATTGAATGATTCTGCTTCTGTTTTGCCTGTGTTGGCGTTGACCGTACCGATTTTTTCAAAATTGCCCAATTCATTGACGCGCTCCACTTCGTAGTAATCGTTCTTCAAACCACCGTTGCTGACCCATTGCAATTGCGCTTGATTGACATCCGCTTTAGCCATGAAAGTAAAGACGTTTGCCGAAGTTGCTGCACTAACAGTGTTCGCACAAGGCCGCGCTAAGAACTGCGAATTGATGATTTGCCACGTTGCATTTGTTGGTGTTTTCCAAAAGATGTTCCAACCGTCGCCACCACCTGCTTCAACTTGACGCATTTCAAAATAATACAATTGACCTGCCGTTAAAGTAATATTGGCCGATGTTTGGCTTGCAAACTTACCATTGTCAAACTCTGTTGTCCAACCATTGATAGAGGCAATACGCACCATCGAAGCCGCCGTTGAATTAGGCGATAAGTACAATTCTGTATTGTCGTCACCCGTTACGTTGAAGCTGTAAACACCCGTCGTTTGTGGCTTGATGTAGCCTCTGACGCGGGTCATGTAGTTGTCGCCAACATTCCACACGCCTTGTGTATTGCCTTGCGTTTGCGAAATCGTCGGATTGCCCGCAGGAATCAAAACAGGCAATGACCAAACGGTATTGGTGTAATTGTTCCAACGCTCAAACTGAATTGAACCCGCCGTTGCGCAAGGATTTGGACACAAATAAGTGCTTGGAATCGGTTGCGTTGCGACGCCTGTGTAACTCCACGCCATCTTTGCTACTGCAC
>JAYSRS010000421.1:0-4033 GCA_043720935.1 Saprospiraceae bacterium | reverse complement strand
AAGTAAAGAGAATAGGGGGAATATTTTTTTTTAACTTAACAAGCCAGTTTGAAACCCGCGTCAAGTTTGCGTTGCGATAAATAACCGATGATTCCGTTTTATTTTATCCTTTCAGCACTTGCGCCACCATCGCGCCAATGTCCGCAGGAGATTTGACAACGTGAATGCCGCATTCAGCCATAATCGCCATTTTAGCTTCGGCGGTGTCTTCTGCCGAGCCAACAATTGCGCCCGCGTGGCCCATTTTACGGCCTTTTGGTGCAGTTTGACCCGCGATGAAACCAATAACGGGCTTTTTGTTGCCACCTGCTTTAATCCAACGGGCTGCTTCGGCTTCCATACCGCCACCGATTTCACCAATCACGACGATAGCATGGGTTTCGGGGTCGTTCATCAATAGTTCAACGGCTTCTTTAGTTGTCGTGCCGATAATTGGGTCGCCGCCGATACCGATGGCCGTTGTGATGCCCAAACCTGCTTTTACTACTTGGTCAGCCGCTTCGTAAGTCAATGTACCTGATTTTGAAACGATGCCAACATTGCCTTTTTTGAAGACAAAACCTGGCATAATACCCACTTTTGCTTCGCCTGGCGTGATAACACCTGGGCAATTAGGGCCGATTAAACGGCAATCTTTATCAGCAATATAGGCTTTGACTTGCATCATATCTTGAACGGGAATGCCTTCCGTAATGCAAATAATCACTTTAATACCGCCTTCGGCAGCTTCCAAAATGGCGTCCGCCGCGAATTTCGGGGGGACAAAAATGAGCGTTGTGTCCGCTTTTGCTTGCTCAACGGCGTCTTTAACTGTGTTGAAAACGGGCAAATTGAGGTGTAAAGTGCCGCCTTTTCCGGGCGTCACGCCACCGACTACGTTTGTTCCGTAGGCAATACACTGTTCGGCGTGGAAAGTGCCTTCTTTACCCGTGAACCCTTGTACAATGACCCGCGAGTCTTTATTGACCAAAACTGACATAAGCTAATAATTGGATGAATTATGAAATATTATTCTTTCGCATAAATTGTATCACGGACTTCAGTTCGTGATATTAACGCTCACGAACTGAAGTCCGTGATACCATTAAATTTTCGGCAAAAATACATATAGACTTCTATATTCTTTCAAATTTGAAGGATTTTTAAAAAGTTGTCTAATTTTAGTCGTGTAGATTTATCCGTTTTATCTACTGATTTTTAGATAGCGACACGTCATTGCGAAGAGGCACGACGAAGCAATCTTTACGTTTTTGTAGGTTTTTTGCTTAAAAACAGACGTTTTTTCATTAGAATCGTGTTAAAATCAAGAGATTGCTTCGTTGTGCCTCCTACTAATGACGCGCTCGAAATTCGACACTACGTTCGGGGAGCTTTCAAAGTTCCCCGAACGTTTTACGCCATTTATTTGTCCGAAGCATCATCCAATAATCGCTGGTAAACGATTTTCCAACCCTGCCAGCCGTCTATTTCCGCCAAATTGTCGTTGTGCCAAAGCGTTGTGAATGTACCACCAACTTTTTTACACGTATATATAAGCATTCTCAAACGCTCGGTTGCGGCCTCGGGCGAGAGGTTGAGATAATTGTTCAGCGTTACATCCATTGCTTGAAAAGGGTGAATTATTAGGCGTGTTTCTTCATTTTTTTCAAGGTCAAACCAAGGAAAAGGCGTTGCAATGCTTGCTCGAAAACCTGTTTCATCGGCGTAGCCCATTGTCCAATCTTCCGAAATACCAACGGCGAGCAAATGGCGATAAGTTTCTGGAAAAGAGAGTTTCAAAAAATGTTGGCGGCTTGGAAAAGTTAACCTTCCAAGGGTTACAAACCCTTGGAAGGTTGGGGTAGATTCCAAATTCCGCCGATATTGTTCCCCATCTTGCCGACTCATAATCGCTTTTAAACGATTTACTTCCTTTTTCAAGATAGAAATGTCGTTATTTGACCGATAAGACGGGTGAATACCGACCCTGAAATCGCGGTCAAATGCTCGAATCAAGGTTTGAAATTCGGAATTTGTCCACGCGGTATTTTTGTCAAATTTTGCATAATCGCCCAAAAGCCAAAACACAACGAGCGGTAATCCGTATTGTTGGTGCAATTTCTGAATATCGTTAAACGTAAAATAAGGGTCGTCCGCAAGACCCCTCAGTATTTTGAAGCGTTTTGAGGCATTTTCCAGTTTAAGCTGTAAAATGTCTTTTAACAATCCGCCTAGTTGACGGCTAAAACCCAAATTTTGATACAACCAAGCGCGGTCAATATCAAAAGTCGGTTGAAAACGATAGGTCGGCAACTCAAAATGGATAGTAGAAAAATAGCTTTTTAATTTTTCAGATAATGCGATAACATATTGATTGACAAGCGGTTGTTGCAGAAAATTTAACTTTGACGCGACACTTCGAGCCGATGGAAAACGTTGGTGTGCATCAAATAGGGCGGGGGAGCGATTATATTCTTCGTAGCGACTGACTAGAAAAAAAATGCGCGCAAAAATGTCAAAATCAAAATCGACTACGTTTGAAACCTCTTTATTTATGAAAAAATCGCCTTCATTTTCGATTAAATAAGGTTTTATAGTATTATCAAAAAGCAAGTCGTGCATCTTAATGAATACTTCATTCAAGGACAAACGGGCTTTTGAATAATTGATTTTAGGCAAATAGCTACTTAAAAACGCATTTTCATCTTGCGTAAACGCGATTTGTACACCCAATAATGAGCCGACAATTGAGTCCATCGTGTAGCGTAAACGTGGCGTAATGGTTTCCGAAAAAAAGAGAATTGTTGTCGTCATTTTTAACCCCCTCAGTATTTTAACATTAAAACATCGTAAATTTTATTGACGTTCTGAATAATTGTGAAATCAAATGTATTTTTGCCGCGTTTTCAATTATCGTTTTTTGTCATTCAGCATGACAAAATCAATACTTGCGAACGACGGCAAGAAACTATATTTTAATCATCCTAGCTACTTATTTTAAAAAAATTATGACAAAAGAAAACGCCAATGCAACGCCAACGCCCGAACCCATCGTACCGAATCCGATGGGTATTTTCGGCGATATGACCCTGCTTCGAGAGATTATCATGGGGCCAAAAATCATTGAATACAATGATTTATTCAAGGAAAAACAGGCACTCATTGAGCAAAGTGACGAGGCCACAAAAGCGCATTTTGAAGCCCTCGAACGCGATATGAACGCAAGATTCGACCGTTTGGAGCAGCTTTTAATGCAAAACGTAGAAAAATTGACGAAACTCGTGCAAGAAACGAGTAAAAATGACAAAGCGATGTTAGCTGATTTGCTGATTGGCATGAGTCAAAAACTGAAAGGGTAGGAGGATATTGGGATATTTTTGACGCCCAAATATCCCAATATTATAGTATTCAAATATCCCAATATCACTTAATAAAGATATTTCATGGCAGAACCGACGGCTAACGAGTTGCAATTGATGAGCCAACTCAAAGATATTTTGCTCCGCGACGACCGTTCGACGTTGCAAGAATTGCAGCGTACACTCAACGAACGGGCGTTACTGGAAGAAAAAATCAACCCGATTTTGGAAGATCATTTGGAATTTTTGCGTAAAAATTTTCCGAAAGAATATGCGAGTATTGTCAATCGGATGGTCGAGCAAAAGATAAAAGCGAGTCAAGCCGAAATTGTTGACGCCATTTATCCCGTTTTGGGCAGCATGATTACGAAATTTATTAACTACAAATTTCAAGAATTGAAAGACAATATTGACTTGCAAATAAATGGTTTACGTCAAAATTACAACCCCGTTTTTTGGATTCGCAATCAGTTTTTGGGCTTGAAACACAGCGACGTTATTTTGGCCAACGCCGATGCGTCGGTTCTCGAAGAAATATTTGTCATCGAACGCAATTCGGGTTTGATGATGGGGAGTGCGGCTTTGCACCCCTCCCTCAACCGCGACGTTGTGGCAGGCATGTTGACAGCTATTAAGTCTTTTGTTGAAGATGCGTTCGACCGCGACAACGAAAATTTGGAGATGATTCAATATGG
>JAYSRS010000420.1:0-11719 GCA_043720935.1 Saprospiraceae bacterium | reverse complement strand
GGTCTAGTGGTAGTGTCATCAAGTGACGGACAAAGTTAAGTAATCTGAATGATTTACGTTTGTCAAAATTCTTTGCTAAGGCGATTTCGACCATTTTTTTCTTAAATTCAAGCCTTTGGAAGTCATTTTTCCCTGCTTTAATCATGTACAAAGCGGCCAAAACAGCGATTGAAAAAGGGTTGTCGGAGGCCATCAAATCGGCTACTTTTTGCGCTCTGACAATGAACGCATTGAATTTATACGTCATTTCTGTGCCGAAATGAGCCGTCGTAAAACAGTCGTAAATAGTAGGTTTGCGCGAACCCGTGTATATAACGAGTGCCGAAATGTCAGTCGTATTGTACTTCGTGGCGATGTACATAAAATACCAAAACATCCGTTCTGGGAAGTTTTTATCAAATGCACCTTGAAACTCAATGTGCAAAATGATAATTTTAAGTTTACCATTTTTGAGGCGGTACTTGATGATTTTATCGGCAATTTTCTTAGTCGGTGCGTTGCCCGTAAAGACATCGTTGAACTCTTGTTCCAAGAATTCGGGAGCAACTGAAAAATCAATTGCATCGTGCAATAATTTACCAAAAAAGAACAAAATGAATTCAGTATCAAATTCACTCACAAGGGCTTTCCAAAGTGAATCTGCTTGGCTGATGGGTGTGTCTGTCATTTTCTTTTTACAAATATGTTTTTGAAATATTGAGTATCAATTGGTTGCAAGGTAAAACGTTTTTTAGAATTGCTCACGCAAATATTTATTTTTTTTGAAAAAAAGGTCAAAAAATAACTTTTCTTTCTGATTGACAAAAAATACTGAGGGGGTAAAAAATGAAAATGTCGGCAAGACATTGAAGCCTTGCCGACATTTTTCTATCATTTTATACCACTCTTACACCCTAAACAAATCTGCCAAAGTCAAAACCTGTTGCACCAAACCAAGGCTATGTTGATTGTGTTTTAGGCCAAAAGCACTGATAAGCGTTAAGAAAATCTGCTTATTTGTTTTGGTTGTGGCCTTGAAAACGCTTATTTTTTGGTTCAGCGTTTCGGCATATTCCTTCGTAAGCGTAAACGCCTCGGTGTTAAATTTAATTTCAAAAATATTTATCACTTGGTCGTTGCGGTCAATCAATAAATCTATCTGCGTGCCTTGTTCTTCCTCCGTTCCTTTTTTGTAAAAAGTGGCCGACACCGAATAAATGCCATTAATGCCCAAGGCTTGTTTGATAGCGGGCAGATGTTTCAAGCATAAACTTTCAAAAGCGTAGCCACTCCATGTTTTGTAGGCTTGGGTTTGGCTCAAACGTTGCCAAATGCCGTCTTCTTCGTTCACGTTTTTTTCGATAAATTGTAGATAAAAAAGCGAATATTCATCCGTTAAACGGTACAACATGTCTTTTTTTACCTTTTGATAAGGGTAATAAGCTGAAATAAAGCCTGATTCTGCCAATTCTTCTAAAATTTTGGACGTATTCCCATTATCGGGCAACTTGCTCGCCGCTAAAATGGCTATGCGCGTAAGCCCTTGTTTGCCTTTTGCCAAAGCGCGAATGACGGCAATATGCTGTTCTGCTTGCTCAAATAAGGAAAGATAAAGCCGTGAAAACTCATTTTTGAGCAATCCACCTTCGGCAAAACAAATGTCGTCAATGTTTTGAACGGCACTTTTTTCACCTTTTATGGCCTTCAAATAATGGGGAACGCCGCCAATCGCCAAGTAAATCTGCACAATTTGGTAATGATTAAAATTGATATACCGACTTTGAAAATAACGCGCTGTTTCGCTCAAAGTGAAGGGTTTTAAGTGAATTTGCTTAGTGATGCGGTTGTGTAAGCCGCCACGGTCATTCACTACATTTTCTATCATCCAAGAGGCTGCCGAGCCACATATTACGACGACAATATCTTTGTTGACCGCCCAACTGTTCCAAAAATAGCCTAATCCACGAATAAAACCCGACTTATGTGAGTCAAACCACGGCAATTCGTCCAAAAAAACGACCATTCGGCCTTCTTTTTTTTGACGGTCAAGTGCTGCCCCGAGGAGGTAAAAGGCATCCAACCAATTTGACGGTTTGAATACTGCCGCCCCGTCGTGAAAAGTATCGTTCAGCCGAAGGGCAAAATTTTGCAATTGCTCTGTTAAAGGGGCATTTTGTACGCCTGTTGCTTCAAAATCAATATGTTCGGCATAAACGTGTTTTATCAAAGATGTCTTTCCGATACGTCGCCGCCCAATAATTGCGACCATTTCCGCCTCGCGTGAGGCCAATGCTTCTCGCAAAATATCGGTTTCTTTTTCACGCCCAATAAAAGTTGATTCCATCGAATTTAGCTACTTTTTAATGAAATGTATGGATTTCGTCACCAATAAAAATTTATTAGTGGCGGAATCGTAGCAAATATAGATAGATTCCGCTAGTAATAAAAATTTATTAGTGGCGAAATCTAAAAAAGAGCGTTTTTACTGAGGGGGTAAAAAACAAAAATGTCGGTAAAGCTTAATTGCTTTACCGACATTTTTTTGTCTTATCCCTAAAAAAAGGTTGTTTATACTGAGGGGGTATCTTTTCAAAATTAAATAATTAAAGCAGTCAGTAATTACATAATTACTAACTTTTTTAATTATCTAATTACGTAAGTTAATAATTCTAAAATCAAGAAAACAAGTCGAATGTCTAAGTTTTTAAAATTTAATTTGGAAAATAGTAGGCAATTCCAAACGGGCAACTACTTTTAGTCGTCAAACTGTATCACGGACTTCAGTCCGTGAATCTCTGTATTATCCTCACGGACTTTAGTCCGTGATACAATTCAAACCGCTTTTATGAAACGTTTGCTACAACTGCTCGTTTTGCCGCTTGCAATCGGCTTTTTCTTCTCAAACTGTCAATCTGATACCGAAAAACGGGAGGCAAGTCGCCCGTTATCGCCGTGGGTTTTTCGCTCGGTCATTGACGAACAGCCGCGTATGATTACGATTGCGCTCGATAAAGACTTGTTTGCCGCTTATCGCACCGATTCTTGCGCTATATATAAGGTGTGGAACGGCGGCGTGAACCTCGACGGCGCGGTTTATACCTCAAATCATGGGCCGCAGCCTTCGACTTTGGGCGACGCGTATTTTGTCAACGAACACCGTCAACCGTGGAAAATTTATCGAAAAGCAAGCGCAGGCGGCACGGGAACGGTGCAAGAACCGACCGTTCAGTATCGCGGACACCGCTTCGATAAAGGGCAAGTGACCTTGGAATATGAGTTGAAAACGCCCGACGGGACGACGATAAAAGTGAACGAAAAACCTGAATTTACGCGCCGCGACGACGGTTTAGCGGGTTTTGAGCGCACGTTTACGACCGAAAATGTTCCTGCGGATGCCGTTTTGGTCTTGGAAACGAACGTGAGTTCGGTTGTGTCCGAAAAACAGGTTTATACTGAGGGGGGTACTTTTAAGCTAATCAATTCAAAACCAAGGAATTACGACGGCTTGGTGAGCCAAGATTTAGCGGGTGAATTGACCTTGAAATCGAACGGACAGACGCGTTTTGTCTCGTATTTCGTCAAACACGCGATGATTGAAAACGAGAATAAAATCGTGGATGAAGAAGAATTGAAGCGGCCTGAAGGCTTGAAATTGATTAACAAAAACGATTGTCGGACGTGCCACAATGAATTGGCGAAGACCGTTGGCCCGTCTTATATGCAAGTGGCGCAAAAATATCCGAACAACGATGCGACGGCAACAATGCTCGTGTCAAAGGTCAAAAACGGCGGTGCGGGTAATTGGGGGGCTGCCGCAATGTCTGCGCATCCGACCGTTGCGGAGACCGATATTCGGAAAATGATTGATTGGATTCTCAACATGGACGCTGATACTGAGGGGTCTAAAAAATTGAATGTCAACAAGTTAGGTATGGGAACTTTTCTACCTTCGACGGCGATAAGCGACGAAGAGAGTAGGGGAGGAGCGATTGTTAATGTCTATCAATTTAACAAACATCTTGAAAATTTCAAGGATGCAACGCCGTTACCTGCACCTCAATTTAGCGGCGTTATGGGCAGTTTGAAACTCGACGGGGCGGCTTTTGGCGGCTTGATGGAGAATTTTATGGTCGTTGCAACGGGTTTTATAAAAATTGCAAAAACGGATGATTACACGTTTAGAATTTCAAGCGACGACGGCAGCCGTTTGTTTATAGATAATAAATTACTCATAAATAATGACGGCTCACACGGCAACGACGCGAAGGACGGTAGCGCGACTTTGGCGGCGGGTTTTTATCCGTTTCGATTGGAGTATTTTCAAGGCGGCGGCGGCAAAGCTTTGTCTTTTTCGTGGAATAACACCGCCGACAAAGAGGAATTTGTGGACATTGAAACGCCGACAATTGTGCATTTAGCCGCCGAAGGGGCGAAAATCACGGAATCAAACCTACCTTTTACTTCTGCAAAACAGAAAACCCCGGGTGACGCCTCGCCTTTGAAGGGCGTTCACCCCGCTTTCAAGGTCGAACAAGCACGGCCCAATGATTTTGCCCCGATGGTCGGCGGCATGGATTTTCTCGCAGACGGGCGGATGATTGTCTCGACTTGGGATAAAATTGGTGGTGTTTACATCGTCTCAAACGCAACGACGGGCAACGCGGGGAAAATGCGGACGAAAAAAATTGCCGAAGGATTGGCCGAACCGTTGGGTTTAAAAGTTGTCGGCAAGCGCATTTTCGTTCTTCAAAAACATGAATTAACGGAATTGATTGACCACAACGGCGACGATATTATTGACGAATACCGAACGGTCTGCAACAAATGGAAAGCGTCGGCTAATTTTCACGAATTTGCCTTTGGTTTGGTCGAAAAAAACGGTTGGTTGTACGGGGCTTTGGCGACGGCGATTTTGCCTGGCGGGGCGTCGGCACGGCCTCAAATTACGGATAGAGGTAAAGTGTTTCGCGTAAAAATTGAAGACGGAACGCTTGAATTTGTCGCCCGTGGCTTGCGAACACCGAATACCGTTGGGATTGGCGTTGACGGCGAAATTTTTGTCAACGACAATCAAGGCGATTGGTTGCCGTCGTGCAAATTGTTGCACGTTACTGAGGGGGCCTTCTTCGGGTCGTATTCCGTTGACTCCGTAAATGTCGCGCAACTGCCTGTAAAACAACCTGTTGTGTGGTTGCCGCAGGACGAAATTGGCAACTCGGCAAGCCAAATGACGGCGTTTAAGGATGGTGTTTACAAGGGTCAAATGATTCATGGCGAGGTGACAAACGGCGGTTTGAAACGGGTTTTTGTGGAAAAAATCAACGGCGAATACCAAGGCTGTGCGTTCCATTTTTCGCAAGGTTTTGACGCGGGGGTGAATCGTCTTGTTTGGGGGCCTGACGGTGCGCTGTACGTCGGCGGCATCGGCAATCCCGGGAATTGGAGTCACGAAGGCGATAAATGGTTTGGTTTGCAACGCTTTTCATCGAACGGCGGTTCAGCCTTTGAACCCTTGGCAATTCGGGCAAAAACGGACGGCATTGAGATAGAAATGACCGAACCTTTGGCCGAAGGTGACGGCTGGAATCCCGCCGATTATGACATAAAACAATGGTGGTACAAGCCGACGATGGCATACGGTGGACCAAAAATGGACGAAGAAATGCTGCAAATTAAGTCGGTAAACGTCTCGGCAGACCGTCGAAAAGTGTTTTTGGAACTCAACGGCGTGAAACCGCAACACGTTATTTATGTGCATTTAAAAAAGCCTTACGTTTCGGAATTAGGCCATGAATTATGGATTACCGAAGGGTTTTATACCATGAATGCGATACCTCAAAATGCCTTTGGAACGAAAATGCAGACCCCTCAGTATTTGGTTGATTTAAAACCTAATTCATTGACTACGAATGAATTACGCGATAAATGGGAATTGCTTTTCAACGGCAAAGACTTTGCGGGTTGGCATTGTTTCAAGAGAAAAACGGTTGGAAAAGATTGGGTTGTGGACACCGCCGAACAAGCGATTCATTTGAGCGTGAAAGCCCTCGCCGACGGCAGTTTTCAAGCCCGTGACGGTGGCGATTTGACAACCGACGAAGCCTACGAAAATTACGAATTGCGCCTTGATTGGAAAATTGGCGCGTGCGGCAATTCGGGCATTATTTACAATATTTTGGAAAATGACAAACTCGATTACGTGTGGCAATCGGGCCCAGAGATGCAAGTTTTGGATAATACGTGTCATCCCGACGCCAAAATTATCAAGCATCGGGCGGGTGATTTGTACGACATGATTTCTTGCAAATACGAGAACGTAAAACCCGCAGGACAATGGAACAGCATCCGCCTAAAAATCAAGGATGGCAAGGTTGAACATTGGCAAAATGGCCGAAAATTGGTCGAATATGACCAAAATTCGCCAAAATGGAAGGCGATGATTGCGGGAAGTAAGTTCAAAACGATGCCGTTTTTTGGCACAAGTCGGTCGGGAAAAATTGCGCTGCAAGACCACGGAGATAAGGTGTGGTATCGGAATATTAAGATTCGGAAACTATGAGAATTTCAGATTTAAAATTTCAGATTTCAAGCTGTTGACTTGGAATCTGAAATTTGAAATCAAAAGACACCCCTCAGTATAAAAGTATTTTTACAGAGAAAAGAGCAAATAGTAACCAGCAGTTTCTAATGTGGCTTTTCATGGCGGCGTAGCTGCCAAATCTCGGTAATATTCAGACTACCACTACTTTTCACGCGGTGTAACCGCGAAACAAGCGGTTTTGCGGTTATACCGCATAGAAAATTGAACTCATCTGCTTAGTATTACCGAGATTTTGCAGCTACGCCGCAATTGAGAATCCCACATTAGAAAATTGCAAAATAATAGCTAATTCTATTTGTAAAAAATTGATAATCAAATACTTATTTTAAAATGGGACTCACAACCGCAGGGGTTTTTATTAAATTAGACAATCCGCAAGACTTTACGCACGAAAAAATTGCTGAACATTTTTTTGAAAATATAATGAGCATCAAAGATGATTGTCCACCATTTTTTGATTTCAGACACCCTTACAAAATCATTATTGATATTGCTGAAAATGGGATTTGCATAAGGAATTCAGATTTTGTCAATAAAATTATTATTGAAAGAGATAAACAACACATTGCCAAAATTTATGAATATTTTGGACATCCTGAAACCATTTTGGCTTACATGCACTACGATTCAGGCGATTCATTTGGTTTTTGTTATGTCAAAAATGGCAATGTAAAGAGGTTTAGATATTCATTAAGTACGGATTGGGTAACTTGCGATTATGGGAAACCTTTAGATGAAGAATTAGAAATTCTAAATGCACCAATTTTCTTTGACACATATAAAGAGCGTAATGGCGATGAATACAGAGAGTATTCCTATACAATCGCAGGTGAAACACATAAGAGGAGCTATCATTTCATAAATTCTGATTTAGCATCTGTAGTGATGAAAGCGAAAATTGGTTATGGGTTTTATGAAGATATTAAAGTTAAATCTAAAGCAAAATTCGTCACTTTATACACGCTTAAACCAAATCTTTAAAACGAATCAGAAAAATGACCCCTCAGTATAAATAGCTATTTTTACGTTCAAGGGCTTAAAAAACATAGTTCAAGACAGAAAAGTTAATAAATTTTGTCTTGAATTTTATTTTTAAAGCCTTTCAAGACGAAAAAATCATAAAAAATCGTCGTGAGTTCTATTTTTAAGTCTAATCAACCCTCTTTCTTCAAACTTTAAACGTCAAACATCAAACTAGGCTATGTACGAAGTTGCTCAAAATATCCGCGAAATAATCGAAAAAACTTTACCAATTTTACGCGCTTTGCCGATGTCCCGCGTGGCCGAAAAACCGCAGTTCGATAAATGGTCAAAAAAGGAAATTATTGGGCATTTGATTGATTCAGCTTGCAACAATCAGCAAAAATTTGTCCGCACGATGGCGCAACCGCACTTGGATTTTGTCGGCTACGCGCAAAATCATTGGGTCGAATCACAGCACTATCAAGCGGCGGATTGGCAGACTTTGCTCGATTTTTGGACGGCTTTTAACCATCATATTGCTCACATTATTGAACACGTTGACCCCTCAGTATTAGAACATACAATTTCGATAAATGGCGTCGGAAAGTTCACTTTGCGCTTCATTATGGCCGATTATGCCCAACATTTGACCCATCATTTGAAGCAAATTCTGCCTGATGCGGGTTTGGAAAGTGCGTTTGAGAATGTGTACAATGCGTAAAATGGTATCACGGACTTTAGTCCGTGAATCTCTAAACACCCCCTCAGTATAAAACCTATTTTTGATATAAAAATACGATTCAAGGGTGGGTACAAATTGTACCTACCCTTGAAAAATTCACGGACTAAAGTCCGTGATACAAAGAAAAAACAAATAAATTCAAGCAAAAACGGTCATTACACCCACTTTTTCAACAAGTTTAAATAGTATAAAAATTCAATGTCAATTAACAGAACGAAACTTTTTAATGCGTCGTGTATGTCACTCGTCGTGACCTCAATGACCTTCGCAATCCGTGCGGGGATGGTCGAGCCGCTTGGTAAACAATTCAATTTATCGGACACCGAATTGGCTCAAATCGTCGGCATGGCGTTTTTTGGTTTCCCCGTAGCCACCACTTTGGGCGGTTTTTTGGTGGATGCCCTCGGCATGAAACGCTTTATGATGCTCGCTTTTGGGGCGCATTTATTGGGTTTAATTCTAACAATTTTCGCAGGCGGTTATTGGACTTTGATGATTTCAACGTTCCTCGTCGGCTTCGCAAACGGCACGGTCGAAGCGGTCTGTAATCCGCTAATTGCCACGATGTACCCTGATAATAAGACAACTATGCTTAACAAATTTCACGTATGGTTTCCCGGAGGCATCGTGATAGGCTCACTTTTGAGTGCGGGCATGACGGCTATTGGCTTAGATTGGCACTATCAAGTAGCCATGATTTTGATTCCGACGTTGATTTATGCGTATCTATTTTTTGGCGAAGAATTTCCAGAAACGGAACGCGTGACGTCAGGTGTTTCAACGGGCGATATGTTTGCCGCTTGTTTATCGCCGCTTTTCATATTCATGATGGTTTGTATGTTTCTGACAGCGAATACTGAATTGAGTACAACACAATGGGTCGGTAAATTGCTCGGCAACGCAGGTGCAGACCCCTTGTTGATTTTAGCTTTGGTGACGGGTTTGATGGCCGTTGGTCGCTATTTTGGTGGGCCACTCATCCACCGTTTGAATCCAACAGGCGTCTTGTTGATGTCAGCAGTTTTATCGGTTTTGGGCATTTTTTGGCTAAAACAAGCAACAGGCGGCGCAGTTTACGCGGCGGCAGTCGTGTTTGCCTTAGGTGTTTGCTATTTTTGGCCGACGATGTTGGGCTACGTTTCGGAGAGTATGCCTAAAACGGGCGCGCTTGGTTTGTCGCTCATGGGCGGCGCGGGAATGTTGGGCAATTGGGCCTACCAAACGTTTTTTATTGGCCCAAAACTCGACCAATACAAAGCGGCTGAATCTGCAAAAGGCGTTACTGATACGAACTTAATTGACCTCGCCGCAGGGCAACACGTCTTGTCAGATATTGGAATATTACCTATTATTTTAGTCGTCGCTTTCGCAGGTTTGTATTTTTATATGAAAAAAGAAAACCCATTGGCCAAAGCGCACTAATTTTTACCCCCTCAGTATTTTGTTTAAAAAAAAAGCCCTTTTTCGCTTGAAAAAGGGCTTTTTTTTAGGCACTTGCCTTCCTGATAATCGTTTATAAATCGTGCAAAACGCCTACGCAAAATCCGTCGTTCAGAACGCTTTGACGATGAATGATTTGTTTGAATAAGTTATAAATCCAATAATTAGTGGGAAAAATGTGTAAAAAAACACATAATTGGTACTAATTAATGTAATTGAAAAAAAAAACGTGTAATTTTGTCAAAAATTATCTGTTTAATTTTATTCTAACTATCATGCTTTTTGAACGATATTTATACGCCGACCTTGTAAAATGGAAGAACGGAGTTTACCGAAAACCACTTATTCTACAAGGTGCGCGGCAGACGGGTAAAACATCTCTTATTCGGCATTTTGGCACGACCGAATTTGCGGAAATGGCTTATTTTAATTTTGAAGAACGACCTGAATTGAGTCAAATTTTTAAGCAAACCAAGCAAGTTGACCGTCTGCTGCACAATTTATCTATCATTTATGGTAAAAAAATTGATGCCACGCAAACGCTTATCGTTTTTGATGAAATTCAAGAATGTGAAGAGGCTCTTAATTCGTTGAAATATTTTAGCGAAAATGCCCCCGAATATGCCATTATTTCGGCGGGTTCATTATTGGGTATTAGTTTGGGGACGCATAAATCTTTTCCCGTTGGAAAGGTCGAGTTTTTGCAACTCTATCCTTTGACTTTTTACGAGTTTTTGAAAAGTAAAAATTTAAGACTTTACGATTACGCATAAAGCATAACCGCACCTTTTGAGCCACTTTTAGAAGATATTTTCAATGAATTTATTGAAAATTTCAAGGCTTACATGATTTGTGGCGGGATGCCCGAACCTGCTTTACGGATGGTGGAAACAATGGATATGTATGAAATTGAAAAAAGTTTACGACAAATTCAAGGGGCTTATGCCTTAGATTTTGCAAAACACGCTGAAAAAACGGAAGCTATTCGCATTAAATACGTTTGGGACGCAATATCCTCACAATTGGCAAGAGAAAAAAAAAAGTTTATATATCAAACCATCCGACAGGGCGCACGGGCGAGGGAATACGAAAATGCAATTGTATGGTTAGAACAAGCGGGGCTTGTTTATCGCGTACCACTTTGTAAGAAACCCGAATTTCCTATTTCTTTTTACAGTGATTTATCCGCGTTCAAAATATATTTGTTGGATATTGGTTTGTTGAGGCTTCAAACCAAGTTAGACCCGATTATTTTTAAAGAAGGCAATAGACTTTTTACTGAATTTAAAGGTGCATTGACCGAAAATTACATTTTACAGAGCCTAACAACGCAATTTGAAGCGGCTTTAAGCTATTGGACATCTAATAGTATAGCCGAAGTGGATTTTTTGATTCAACATCAAGATAAAATTATACCCGTTGAGATGAAATCAGATGAGAATGTCCGCAGTAAAAGTTTGGCTTATTATGCCAATCAATACGCCCCTTCCTTGAAAGTACGCTATTCTTTAAAGAATCTTGACTACAACAAGGGCTTGCTCAATATCCCCATTTTTTTGGCTGACCATACAAAACGGTTTGTGGATTTGATTCTGAATGAACAGAAATCAAAGCAACAAGTTGTCAATTAACATAGTTTTTCTTTTCTAAAATACCTCCTTAGTATGGGGTCTCTTTTTAGGGTAAAAATAAGCAATCCATGTCTAATTGATTGGTAATCAAACTTAAATAGTGCATATTTTTTTCACATCCGAAGGTGGTTATCATAACTGGAAAAATGGATTTTCTCCGTTTGAGTTGCGCTTGAAGGTAAAATATTTTTTTACGCATTGTCTCTGCCTCCGCTTTGGAAATGGTATAGACATCATTAGAAAATTTAATTTCACATAGGTTTATTATATCCGTCCTTTCCCACAACTTTTTAAAAATTGGTATTTAACGAAAAATGGCTTTAAATTCAACGGTTTCGACAGTTTTGGAAGTCGATATTTTGT
>JAYSRS010000419.1:0-4037 GCA_043720935.1 Saprospiraceae bacterium | reverse complement strand
AAAGCCTTTTTACTCAATCTTCAATGCGGTGTAACCGCAAAACCGCCTGTTTCGCGGTTACACCGCGTAGAAAAAGTGATGGGTCGTCTAAATATTACCGAGATTTGGCAGCTACGCCGCCCTATGAGAAAAAAATAGTGCGGGTTTTTCGCTGTATAGGCTAAAAAAAAGCCCGAATTCTCTTGTTAGAAAATTCGGGATGATTCATGTTTACGGCTAACGTCGTCGAGGCTACAACCTCGACGACGTTTAACAAGCCAAATTAAGGAAAAATTCCCAAGTTCATGTAATCGCTGCCGACTTTATTGATAGCAACGACAAAACCCGCCGTCCGCATATCTTCAATCCGTGGGTCGCGTAGCCACTGTTCTCGAATCGTGTGATACGCCGTAATCATCGTCTCTTCCAAGCCCGAACGCACGAGGTCAATTTCATCAGGGCCATGCGTCAAAACGGCACGGTCGCGGTCGCTTACCTTCTTTTTAGTGTAGGTTTCGATGGCATTGGCCACATTTTGAAAGGCATTTTGCTCAAAACGCTTTGTTAAACGGCCAAAACGGACGTGCGACAAGTTTTTCAACCATTCAAAATAAGAGACCGTTACACCGCCTGCATTGATAAACATATCAGGAACGATGATAACGCCTTTTTTCGTCAAATACTCACCTGCATCAGCAGTAACGGGGCCATTTGCGGCTTCGGCGATGATTTTTGCTTTGATACGCGGCGCATTTTCCATCGTAATTTGATTTTCCAAAGCGGCAGGAATCAAAATATCGCAGTCCAATTCCAAGGCTTCCATACGGTGCGACAACGGTTTTGCCCCCGCAAAAGTCATGATTGACCCCGCTTCTTTGCGGTGTTTCAACAAGGCTTCGATGTCAATCCCATTTTCGTTGTAAATCGAGCCTTCGTACTCCGCAATGCCAATGATTTTAGCGTCGCCCTCTTGTTGAGAAATCAAGGCCGAATAGCTGCCCACATTGCCAAGTCCTTGAACCACAATGCGTTTGCCACGAATACCTTCTTGCATTCCCCATTTTTTCATGTCTTCTTTGACGCGGCACATCTCTTCAATGCCGTAAAAAACACCCCGTCCCGTCGCTTCCACACGGCCTTGAATGCCATTCAAGGCCACAGGTTTGCCCGTTACGCAAGCGATGCTGTCGAGTTCGCCGTGGTTCATAAGCTGATAGGTGTCCATAATCCAGCCCATTTCACGACCGCTTGTACCGTAATCTGGTGCAGGAACGTCAACGCCCGGCCCAATCATTTTGCGATGCACCAACTCCGCCGTATAGCGACGCGTGATGCGTTCGAGTTGGTCAACGGTGTAGGCTTTCGGGTCAATTTTTACACCGCCTTTCGCGCCACCAAAAGGCACATCAACGAGCGCGCACTTGTACGTCATTAAAGCGGCCAAAGCCATAACTTCTTCTTGGTCAACACTTAACGCATAACGAATACCGCCCTTTGTAGGCATCCGATGGTGGCTGTGTTGAACGCGGTAGGCTTCAATCACTTCATAATCGTCACCGATTTTAACGGGAAAACGCATCCGCAAAACGGTGTTGCAAGCGCGAATTTGGGCGAGTAAGCCGTCTGATAAGCCCGTTAGAGGGGCGGCTTTTCGGAAGTTTAGTCCGACGGAGTCGAAAAAACTAATCTGGTTTTCTACTACTGACATTTTAATTTATAATTTGGATTGGTTAGAAAAAAAACTATTAGTTATTGGTTAAAGATTTTCTTTTTCAAGACGCGTCAATTTACGGTCAAGATGTATCAAAAACAACACGATGCCAATAAAAATGATGCAAAGAACGGCAATCGTTACATAGATTTTACCCGTAGAGCGCATGAAATCGGGGCTTTCCGTTTGCGCGTTTGCGCTTGTTATTGTTGCTAAAACGAGGAGTGTTAAGAGTGTTAAAGTCTTTTTCATTATAATTAAATTGTATTAATTTTTAAATTCTATTTTTAAAATGCCTGAAATACTGAGGGAGTGTTAATGGAATTAAAATTAACGGAATTATCGATTTTACGTCGCAAAATACTGAGGGGGTGTCTCTTTGCGGCGTAGCTACAAAATCTCGGTAATAAAATCTCGAAACACTCGATTTAAAATGCGGTGTAACCGAAAAACAAGCGGTTTGGCGGTTACACCGCTTAGAAAAGAGCGTTTTTACGTTAATCATTACCAAGATTTTGCAGCTACGCCGCAACAAGACAGCTTTTATCATTTTGAGACATAAAGTCGAAAATTCCGAAAATTTATTCGTGAATAACTAATTACCCAATAACTTATTAACCTAATAACAAACTCAATTCTTTCTTGAAAAACATCGTATCCACCAACATCAAAGGATAATTCGGTGGCAAATCGGCTTTCAGAATTTCATGGAAACCATTTTTATTGTAAAACCGATGCGAGGCTTTGAGTTTATGAACTGTCCCTAAATACAAGGCATTCATGCCGTTTTCTATCGCTTTTTGTTCCAATGTTTGGAACAAAGCCGCCGCTACGCCGCCCTCTTTTCCGCGTACATCGGCACGGACAAACATCTTCCGAATTGTGCCAAACGGTTGGTCATTATCAATGAGCGCAATCGTGCCAACTACTTCATTATCAACGTTTAATGCTACCCAAAATTGACCATTGCGTTGCTGATAGTATGCGTCAATTATCAATAAATCAGGTTGGTCGTCAATCGTTATCGGTACTTGAAACTCGATTTGTTGAATCGTT
Organism: Saprospiraceae bacterium; assembly: GCA_043720935.1. GTDB lineage: Bacteria > Bacteroidota > Bacteroidia > Chitinophagales > Saprospiraceae > JAAFJT01. The sequence continues at coordinate 1,291 of JAYSRS010000419.1, read as the reverse complement.
AAAATGAGATTCACTATTTGGTCGCGGTGATGCGGTGCGTAAGGTGTTATTTTTATCACTTTATATTTGTTTGTTTTAGATTTGACATTTTTTTGAAAGTTGTCAAATCTGGAATAAAATACATTTAACGGCTTAATATTCTCCCCTTCAACAATTCCGTTCTGACCATCAAACTGCCAATCCATAAACCCAATAAAATCCAACCAATCGAAGCGGGATAAAAAACAAGCCGCAAGGTATTGTCCAAATCTTGCGCGGCGATTGTCGAATTGCCGCCGTTTCCAGGGTGATTGCTTGCCCCCGCGAGTTTTGGAATGACGTATAATAATGGAATCAAAGACGAAAACGAAAAAATGGAATAAACCGCCGAAATGCGGGCCCGTTTTTCAAAGTCATCAAACGACCCCCTCAGTATAAAATAGGCAAAATAGATGGCAAGTGCCGTGTAAGTCATCAACAACTTGATTTCTTGAATCGGAAACGGCTCGCCCCACGTATAATTAGCCCAAGTACCGCCCGTTATCAAGCCCAAAACGCCAAAAAATGTCCCGACTTTGGTGTAGCTAAACGCCTTCGTATCGCTGTCAATCGTTCCTTTTCGGAGGTATTGAATGCTATAAAACAAGGCAAAAGCGTAGAGTGTGAACATGGCAAACCACATCGGAACGTGAAAAAACGTGTTGCGGATAGACTCCCGTGTGAGGGCTAAATTCGGAAAAGTCATGCCCTTTTTCGGCTGCACTGTAATGTCCATATCCGCCGACCACAGGCTTTGACCTTCCGTTTTATTCACGGAATTTTGCGTTATTTGAGCTGCCGTATTGCGGAGTAAAAGCCCTTCTTCGGCGGTTTCAATCACCAAATTCGCTTCCGTTAGCGGCATACTGAGGGGTAGGTATTTGGGCAAATCGAAGGCCGTTTCAAGGTGATTGTCGTCAATTATCGTCACTTTTGACGCTGCAATCGCAAAAACGCGTGGGCGTTCTTCCCGATTTTTGATGCTGTCAATTATTGTCAACCATGCCTTCGTATTAGGGCTTTTGGTGAAAAAAGTGTTGTAGCCACTCGCTTTTAGCGTCAGCGAACTGCCCGATTTAGCGGTCGCAATCGTTCGATTGTCTTGGTCAATTAGCGCGGGTTTCATGGGAATTATTAAGCCCATGACTAATGTGTAAACAATTAAAAGTGCGCCTAGTGCTTTCCACCAATGTTTTTTCATTTTATTATTTTTTTATGCTGTTCGCAAAAAAGGGGAGAGCGGTTCAAATTTCGGGCTTTGCCCGAAATTTGA
>JAYSRS010000418.1:0-11744 GCA_043720935.1 Saprospiraceae bacterium | reverse complement strand
TACGCTTTTATTTATTTTATATTACTTAAATAAAAAAAAATCATGGCAAATACCACTTTTCACAAAGCAGATACCCGTGGCCACGCGAATCACGGCTGGCTTAACGCGCATCACTCATTTAGTTTTGCGAATTATCAAGACCGCGAACGGATGAATTTTGGCGTTTTGAGGGTCTTAAACGACGATATTGTTGCCCCTTCGATGGGTTTTGGCACGCATCCGCACGACAATATGGAAATTATTACGATTCCCTTGCGCGGTGCTTTGCGGCATCGGGATTCGATGGGTAACGAAGGCGTGATTGAACAATTCGACATTCAAGTGATGTCGGCGGGGACGGGCGTTCGGCACTCCGAATTCAACGCAAACAGCCACGAAGACGTGAATTTGCTTCAAATTTGGGTTTTTCCGAATCGCCGCAACGTGGCCCCGCGTTATGACCAAAAAACGTTCAAACCCGAAGACCGCATTAATGAATTGCAAACGGTCGTCGCACCGATGAACACCTCCGAAGTCGAAAATGGTACGGCGATGGGCATTCATCAAAACGCATGGTTTTCGCTCGGCAGTTTGGAAGCGGGTGTTGAAAAAAACTACCCCATCAAGCAAACGGGCAATGGCGTTTACGTTTTTCTGATTGAAGGCACGGCGACCGTCAACGGACAACCCCTCAGTAAACGCGATGCTTTGGGCGTTTGGAACACAGAAAATTTGACGATTAAAGCGGATACAGCAAGTGAGATTTTATTGTTGGATGTGCCAATGGCGTTGAATTAGGCGTTTGAGGCTTTATTTTTTGTCATTCAGAAAGAATCTCTATTCTGTGGTGGCGTCATACGAGTTTTGTCATTCAGTAGGAATCTCTATCCTGTGTGTCGTTTTATACGTACAAAATAGAGATTCCTACTGAATGACAAAACCCGTATGACAACACGACACAATAGGGGTGTCTTCTAAATGACAAAAATCAAAATCGTTTACAACTAATTGATAACGAATTGTTTACAAATCTTAAATTCTTAATTTTTAATTTTTAATTTCCAAATCGTAGTTTTGACCGAATTTTTGAATTTAAAATAAAATAAATGACACCTTTTAAACGCGTTCTCTTCGCCTTTACTGCCCTTGTTTGCCTCATTTTTGCTTGCCGCAAAACGGATGATTTCACGACTGATTCGGCGGCAAAACTCGCTTTTTCGTCCGATACCCTACGTTTTGATACCGTTTTTACGAGTATCGGCTCGGCCACGCGCGCTTTCAAAATCTTAAATAACAACAGCAAAGCAATTAAAATTAGCAAAATCAGCTTGGCTAATAAGACCAAAGCGGTGTTTAACTTGAACATTGACGGCGTGTCAGGGCGAAGTTTCACAGACGTTGAAATTGGTGCAAAGGACAGTATTTATGTATTTGCCGAAGTGACCATCAACCCGAATGACCCCCTCAGTATCAGCCCCTTTGTGATTGCCGAAGACCTCGTTTTTGAGACAAACGGCAATACGCAACGTGTAGTTTTGGAGGCTTTTGGTCAAAATGCCAATTATATTCCGAATCGTTGGGCGGCAGGAAAACAGGTGGTTTTGGATTGCGGCGGCGGTGAAGTTGTTTGGAACGACCCCAAACCCTACGTTATATATGGTGTATTGGGCGTCGTGAACGGCACGTTGCGCCTGCCTGCGGGAACACGGGTTCATGTACACGGCGGTTTGGCGCGCCCGAATGACTCGACTTTGTACCGCGACGGCGTTTTGTACTTCGATGCCAATGCGCGGTTAGTGACCGACGGCACAATTGACAAGCCCGTTATTATTCAAGGCGACCGTTTGGAAAAGGAATTTGACAACGAATCCGACCAATGGGGCGGCATTATTTTGGCCGATGGCAGTCGCAATAGTGCGTTCAATTTTACGACGATTCGCAATGCCCGTGTAGGTGTACGTGTGGATTCGGCGGCGAGTTTGACGATGAAAAATTGTAAAATTTATAATACGGCGTCAAGTGGCTTGCTGACGCAACACGCGACCGTGACGGCTGAAAACTGCCTGTTTTACGAAAGTGGCGGCAATGCTGTTCAGTTGGAATATGGCGGCAATTACGACTTAAAGTATTGTACCTTAACGAGTTATGGACAACAAAGCGCGTTGAGTGCCAACAATTTACGCTGCACCGAGCGCGATGCTTTGGGCAATTGCATCAAAGCGCGGGTGAACCCCCTCAGTATGACATGGACAAATTGCGTTATTTATGGCTCACGCGAAGACCAAATCGCTTTCAACGACGCCACAACGACGGTCACAACGGATTTTAATTTTACCTTTAAAAATTGCATCGTTCGCATTAAAGAATTGTTGACTACCAAAGGTGGTTATCCCAATTTCTTGACGGCAAATTGTACCGATTGCATCAATGCCCCGACATCGGCAAAACTGTTTCGCAAGCCGAGTATTGGCGATTTTCACTTAGATACGTTGTCCATTGCGGAGCAAAAAGCCTTAATAATTCCGTCAATTTCGACCGATTTGGATAAAAAAGCGCGCGATTTGCAAAAACCTGACATTGGGTGTTTTGAGTTTTATCCGCGTTAAGATTTGATGGGCCACTGATTTGTCTGATGCGACTGATTTACACTGATTTTTCTTCTGTATGACAAAAAACAAATCAGTGTAAATCAGTCACATCAGACAAATCAGTGGCCCATCAATCAACACAATTGAGTATTTTACAATTCATAAAAAACTGACAATCAATGATAAACTTGATTTCTGATACTGTGACGAAACCCACAACGCCGATGCTGTCGGCCATGATGCACGCCGAGGTAGGCGATGATGTTTTTGGCGGCGACCCAACGGTCAACGCCCTTGAAGCCAAAGCTGCTCGACTGTTTGGCATGGAAGCCGCGCTGTTTTGTCCGTCGGGAACGATGACGAATCAGTTGGCGATAAAAGCACATACAAACCCAATGGAAGAAGTGATTTGCGACGAAAAAAGCCATGTTTTTCAATCCGAAGTCGGCGGTTATGCTTTTCATAGCGGTATAGCGGTCAATTTACTGAGGGGGGACAACGGCATCGTGACGGCTGAAATGGTTGAAAAAGCCATTCGTCCGCGCTTCGATTGGACGCCGCAAACATCGCTCGTGGTGCTTGAAAACACCTGTAATCACGGGGGCGGCTCGTATTATCGGCTCTCGGAAGTGACGCCGATTGCGGCAGTTTGCAAAAAACACGACCTGAAATTGCACCTTGACGGCGCACGTTTGTTTAATGCGTTGGCCGAAACAGGTGAAAGAACGCAAGATTGGGGTGATGCTTTTGACTCCATTTCCATCTGTCTGTCGAAAGGTTTAGGTGCCCCCGTTGGCTCATTACTCATTGGTAATCAAGCATTTATAAAAAAAACGCGTCGGCTTCGTAAAGCTTTTGGCGGTGGGATGCGGCAAGTAGGTTTCTTGGCGGCGGCTGGCATTTACGCATTGGATAATAACGTTAAGCGATTGAAAGAAGACAACGACAATGCAAAAAAAATTGGTGAAATACTGAGGGGGTGTGCGTTCGTTGAAAACCTACGGCCCGTGATGACGAATATCGTTATTTTTGATGTGAAGCCGCCTTTTACGGGCGATTCGTTCTTGAAAAAAATCGCAGAGCACGGTGTTCAAGCCGTTTTGTTTGGGCCAAATACCGTTCGGTTCGTTTTTCATTTGCACATTACACGGCAAATAGTGGATAAATTGGGGGGAATTTTGGGACAGATTTAAGAAATGAAAAATGAAAAATAAGCAAATCTTAAATTTGTAAATCATTTAAAATCATTGATTTGAATGCGTAAAATATTATTTATTTTCTGAAAAAATATTTCTGTAAATTGAACGGCATCGAATTTTAGTTAAAAAAACCTTAAAAAAAATTCGGCGAAGTGCATCCTTTTATCGACGAGTGTATTACTTTTGTAATGCAAAGCTTTTTCATGGCATAAAGTTGGGGTGAAGACGCATTAGTGTTTTTGCCCTTTTTTTATGCCCACACACGAGGTTTTTTTTTAGTTTTCACACAGAGAGGCACGGAGAACACGGAGGTTTCATTTTTTTCTTTTCCAATTTTCGTTCAAAGTCCTTAGAACGGCCAGCCCTAATTTTCCCGCAATCAATTTCGAATTTGTCAAAATGACAACGGCAGTGCGCGTTTTTGGCACAAAGGCCACGAAGGCCGAATGCCCCGAAGTTGTGCCTGTGGCGACGCAAATATTTAGGTTTTTGGTCTCCTTGATAACGTGCCAAGCTTTGCCAACGGATGTGTATTTTCCTATACTTGTCGGATACAATGGCTCGTGTAAATCTTTAATATCTAATTGTTGTCGCACCCAATCGAGCAACTGTTTTACAGTCATTTCTTTACCCAAAGTTTCTTTAAACGTCTCGTTGAAACGCATTTTTTCGACAGGTTTTTGAGCAATATTATAGCCTTGAGCGCGTATTTTGCTAGGAAATGCGTCTTTTTCAGCATTTAGCCACCCTTTCTTTTCCAACATTTTTTCCAAAATCACATAGTTCAAAGGGGCGTAACGGTAGGCGTTTGGCGTCAAAAACGTGGTGTCAAAATTTTTCAAAAAGTCAAAAAGTACCCCCTCAGTATAAGCCTCAAAAGGTTGCTCTTTGTCGGTTTCAAAGGTGCCAATATCGCTCGGCAGCTTCGGCAATCCGCTCGTATGCGTGGCCAATTGCAAGAGCGTGAGGCGATTGCCCAAAGGAAATTGAAGCGACGGCGGTAAGTAGCAATTGACGGGCGCATTGTAATCCAATTGTTTTGTCAAAGACAATTCATACAAGCGATTCGCTATAAAAACGGACGACACACCGCCTATTTCAAAATATGTGTCACCATCGGGCGCATCATTCGTCGTTTTTGACAGACGGCCAAATGGAAAAATCCAACTAGAATCGCCGTCCAAACAGCCAATGACAAGACCCGTCACTTTGCCCGTGTCCACGCGGTTGTCGTGGCGCATGAGTTGGTCAATGATGTGTTTTAAAGCCGCGCCGTTTTGAGCGGATAGGTGTACAAAAAACAATAGAAAAAGGGTTGAAAATATTATTTTCATCTGTATAATTATTTGATAATCAATTAATTAAATTTAAAATTTTAAAATTTCCAGCAATTTTGGCTTTGAGATTTTAGATTGCGGCGTAGCTGCAAAATCTCGGTAATACCAAGTATGTAAAGCCGATTTTTCCTGCGGTGTAACTGCTAAACCATCTTTTAAGCGGTGTAACCGCTTAAAAGGATGGTTGGTCGCTTAAACATTATCGAGATTTGGTAGCTACGCCGCCTTAAGAAGTAAAATCTTGAAATTTGAAATCACATATATTCTTATTTCGGTCGAAACTACTACATTTGTCGCAAATTCTAACCAATTTTAAACCTTATTATTGTATGAAAATCGGACTTATTCACGAAGGTAAAATTCCTGCGGACAACCGCGTTGCTTTGACACCCGCCAAATGCGCATTCGTTGAGCGACTATTTCCCTGTAAAATCATTGTTGAACCATCGCCGACGCGGTGTTTTTCGGACGCTGAATTTGAAGCCGAAAACATTGCCGTTTCTGCTGATTTGAACGATTGCGACTTTCTGATGGGCATCAAAGAAGTACCTATTTCAAGGCTTTTGGTAGGAAAAACTTACCTTTGTTTTTCGCATACCATTAAAAAACAGCCGCACAACCGTGCTTTGTTGCAAGCCGTGTTAGAAAAAAAAATCACGCTGATTGACTACGAAGTCCTGACCGACGACTACAATCAACGCCTCATTGCCTTCGGAAAATTTGCAGGCATGGTTGGCGCGCACAATGGCATCATGGGCTACGGCCTCCGCACGGGCGCGTTCACGCTTCCGCGTATGAAAGATTTAGAAAGCTATGCCGACGCCCGACGCATTTATAAAGAAACCAATTTCCCCCCCCTCAGTATTGTCGTCTCGGGCGGTGGTCGAGTGGCAAAAGGGGCGATGGAAGTGCTGTTAGACATGGGTTTTAAGAAGGTCGCGCCGACAGATTTTTTGGTAGAAAAATTTGTCACACCCGTTTTTACGCAAATCCATCCGATTGATTACGTCGCTCGAAAAGATGGTGAACCGTTTGAAAAAGCCGATTTTTATCGAAATCCAAGCGAATTTAGGTCAACTTTTCCTAAGTTTTATCGAAAAACCGATGTTTTCGTCAATTGTATTTTTTTCGACCGCCGTGCGCCGATGTTTTTTTCTGCCGAAGAAATGAAGCAGCCCGATTTTCGGATTAAAATGATTGCTGATGTGTCGTGCGACATGATGCCGACGTCTTCGCTGCCTTCAACCATCAAATCAACGACCATTGAAGATCCGTTTTTTGGTTTTGATGTCTTCAAAAATAACGAAGCCGACAGCCCTTTTTCGGGCAACGCCGTGACCATGATGACGATTGACAACCTGCCAAATGAGTTGCCTCGTGATGCGTCGGAGTATTTTGGTGAGCAATTTATCATCAATATTTTGCCCGAATTGCAAGCGATACTGAGGGGGGAGGCGTCGAAAATAATTGAGCGCGCTATGATTACGAAGGACGGGCGACTAACGAATAAGTATCGTTATTTGGAGGATTATGTGCAATTTTGAGTGAAAAACGAAGCCCAACGTCTCGCAACGTTGGGCTTCGTTTAATTTCAGATGTCAGATTTCAAAGAAAGCAATAATAAACTGATAATCAACTATTTACGACATCTTGATACCTGAAATTCTACCCCGCTTTATAGCCAAATTTCACCCCAATTCTAACGCGCACACCTTGTTTAGCCATTAATTTTACGGGAATAGTCCCGCCGTTAGTGGTTGAAAAACTGTAACGAATAATCAATTTTTTGGCAATATCTCGGATTTTAGTCAACTTAACCGCTTCAATTGTAACAAGGCTTTCTGCCGAACTCACGCCTGTCGGCAGACCGTTTGCACTTACGGAAGCCCCCCTCAGTATTTGAGCCTTTTGAGCATACAAAGAGTCTATAATTTGGCCTTGTTCCGTCGCAAAATAGCCTTGAATTGCCACGTCAATCGGCATTCCGTTGTCCGTCAAAATTTTAAATTCGGCCTTCGTAATATCCTTTGCTGGAGTCAAATTGACAGGAAACGTGTCGTTGACTTCAAAATTTTTAGCCGAACCTTCCATCGGAATTTCCAATTCAACTTGTAAATTGAACTTGCTCGAATCGGTCAAAAAGCCAATCACGCGGCGCGATGTGTCAGCATTGAGTAAGCCATCAATTTTATAATCAATGGAGGTCGGATTTTGACTAATAATATCCGCCAAATTGGAGTTTGTTTTGTCGAACGTCACAACCGTCCGCTTGGTTTGGCCGACTTCATTTATCGTCGGATAAGCCACGTCAACACCCGTCGTGAGGGGGCTTTGCAGTTTCAAAATGCGGCCATCAATTGTCATAATTTCGCCAACCGTCATGACCGCCCGAACGGGAATGCCAAAGGAATTATCAAGCGTGGCAATCAATTTTGGGCTGCCAAATTTCACCGCCCCGCCTTTCCATTGGTCAAAAAAGTCAATTTTAATCGTATCACGCTCAACATCGAAAATGCTTTGGCCAAAAAAGCCTTCGGCAAATCCCGCTTGGAAATTTTGGATGCCGATGCCCGCCGCCGAAGCACCTAAATTGACGCGTTCGCCGTTGCTGATTTTTCGGGCGTCGTAAATGACATAAATCGCATTTTGAGAAGGCGTCAGACGGTAGCCCGTCATGTCAATACCGTCCGTATGGGCTGTGTTGCCGAGCGTAAATGTCCGCTCAAAAACGACCCCATTTTTGGTCAATTGAGGAATGCGAAACACCACTTTCAACGGCTCGGGCGACGCTTGAAAAAACCATAAAAGCGTTCCTTTTTTCAGAACGGCGTAATTAATATTGACGCCATTTGGCAATTTAAACGGCACAGCTGTCGCTGTATCGGCCAACGGAAAAATGGCATTTTGAAAATTGGCGAAAATATCAAGGCTCGTGCGGGCAATGTAATCACCCTTGTAGCGCAACACGATGCTTCCGTCTGCGGCGATTTGCACAAAGGCTTTTGGGTCGAAATTGCTGATAATATCGCCAAAAGTTTTGTCTGTGTCAATGAGTGGCACGGCCCATTCGGATTCTAGACCCGCAAAACTAACGTCTTCAAAAGGCCGAATGTGGCAACCGACGACGGTCAAGAGGATAAGGGCGAGGGCGGAAAAAACGATTCGGAAACTTAATTTCTTCATTCGACTGGTTTTAGTAAAAGTCAGTAGTAAATAGATTTTAATACACAAAGATAGGCTTTTCAAACAGTTACAGAAAATAAACGACATATCGGGCAAATTTTGATACCCCTCAGTATTTTTCAAGTTTTGAGTTCTGAGTGACGCGTTTTGAGTTATTAAACGACACTCACCCACTTCAATTTGAAAAAATACGTAATATTAATGTAGCCATCTGTATCTTCCGCGTTCTCTGCGTGAAAACCCATAAAAGCGAGCAAAAGTAGGCAATTGAAACGGGATGGGTTTTCCAAAAAGGTTAATGCCGTGTAAAACTTTCTTAATCTTTTCGTAATTACTTGATTTGCAAGTAAATTTGGGCAAAAAAAATCCGCTTCGTTGGTGCGAAGCGGACGTCAACTAAACAACAAGAATGTATAAAAACTAAACTTTCTTTTATCTTCATTTAATTATGGCGCAAAGGTGAGGGATAAATGGGAGAAACTATGTTAACCTAACTTTAACTGAAAACTAACTATTTTCGTGAAAAGAAAGTTCCCTTCTCCCAAATTTTCTTTTGCCAAACCCGTGCCATTTGTCCATAAATTTTTGATTCAAAGACGTATAAACCTTCTTGGAACTAAAAAACAGGGCAAAAAAGGCGTTTTTTTTAGCATTTTTAAGATAATGATTAGACACCTTAACTTGTATTGACCCCCTCCGTAAATTTCCGATTATTTAAACTCAACTACTGAGCTTTGATTTATCTGTTTTTTCAACCCAAAGTACGTACAACTTCGGCCACCGAAATGTCAACGTCAGCAGACTAACTTTTTTGGGAATCATCAGTTAATTATCGCAAAATACTGAGGGGGTATAGATTTACAAAATCTTCAGATTTCGTAAATGTAGCCCCCACTAAAATCGTCACAGAGACAACATTATTGCTTATACATTTGAGCGTAAAGCAGCGAACAAACAAAAAAATAACTCTTTACAATAACTTTACAATAACTTTACAGTAACGAGGCATACCATTTGCCGTCTAAAAAGCGTTTACAAACAAACGGCTCTAAATCGACCAATTACATTATCTCACGTTTGTCCTTATTTCTAACAAAACTTCATTCAATAAATGACTATTTCTTGCAACCTTCCGCAATGTAAAATGTGGATTTTCGCCTTTCTTTCTTTTTTATCTCTCAACGCTGCCGTGGCTCAAAATGCCGAAGTCGGTCTTATGATTGGCGGAACAGCCTATCGTGGCGATATTGAAGTCAGACCTAATACGGTTGTTCAACAAGCGCGTCCCTTTGCAGGTGCTTTTTACCGTTATCACGCCTCTGACCGCTTCGCTTTTCGCGGTCAATTGCTTTTTGGGCAGCTTTTCGCCGATGAAAAACGCTATTCTGTACCGTCTGTTGACAATTGGCGAGAAATGCGGGGCATTTCTTTCACAACGTCCATTGTTGAGTTAGCATTTTTACCAGAGTGGCGTTTTGCGCACATAGGCAATGTTGATTTATACGTTTTTGCGGGCGTTTCAGGCTTTTATTTTAAGCCTAACGTTGATTACAACGAGCCAAATCCCGTCATTGGCGATAAAAATTTGGACAAAACGGCAGATTATTCTAGTTTTTCAACGGCTATTCCCATGGGCGGCGGCATTCAGTGGTTGATAAATGACCGTAATGCGATTGGCTTTGAAATCAGTGGTCGTAAAACGTTTACCGACTATCTCGACGGGTTGAGCCTTTCGGCAAACGCCAAAGTTAAGGACTATGCTTTTTTTGCGAATCTGACTTTTTCAACCTTTATCGGAAACGGCAAACGCGGCGGCTCGGGCAGAGGTGGTAAAAATGTAGGCTGCCCAACTTTTAACTAATTTATTCAATATTTGATGCCTAAAAAACGTCAAATACGGAGGGATAGCTCTACAACGCTTAACAATAAAAATGGGTCAATTTTTAACACATTCCAAAGGAATAATGTTGAAAATTGACCCATTTTTATTGTCGAGCATCAAAAAAATAGACATTGAGTAAATTTTTATGCCTTAAGTTTAGATAGAAAAAATGTTCAAAATTTCGCTCAAATCAATTTACCCCCCCTCAGTATTTTCCCATTTTCAATCGTCAAAAGTGTCAAACTTGGCGTTTTTCCGACTTCTAAACTGCCTAATGTATCGGCAAAACCCAAGGCTTCTGCGCCATTGAGCGTGGCCCATTTAAGCAACGTATCGAGCGGCACATAGCTTTGAAAACGTTGAATCGTTTTCATTTCTTCGATGATAGACAGCTGCCAATTCGATGTCAAACTGTCCGTTCCAATCGTCATGCGGGCGTTGGTATCTAAAAAATTTTGATAGTTGGGCAAGCGGTTTTCGATGTACAAATTGGCATTCGGACACGTCGCCCAATAAACATTCGGCGACCATTGATGTGCTGCTTCAATATCGGTTTTTGATGTCAACGTATTATGAACAAACAGCGTTCGTACTGAGGGGTTCATATTCGCCAACGCGTAATGAATCGCCGTTTGTTTTGGCGCAACAAAGCCGTCGAGCGAGATGCCAAACTTGCCGTAAAAATCGTAAAATGCCCCTTCGCCCCGCTCAAAAAGGTCTTGTTCGGGCTGTGTCTCTTGATTGTGTATGCTGACTGTTATGTTCGATTTTTCGTTAAAATTGTTGATTTTTTCAAACAATTTCTTTGAAACCGAGTAAGGCGCGTGCGGCACAACCGATTTTCGACTGCCTGCGGCCAAGTTCAAAACGTCGTAAACACCGCGATATTTATCAAATTCGGCATCCGTATTTTGTTCTTGCAAAAAATCAAACATCTCGATAAATGTGTAATATTGAAGCCGCCCTTTGGCCTTTTGAGCGAACGTATCGGGTACGTTTGAAATGTCGCCAACGGCCACAATGCCGCTTTTCAACATATCGTTTTCGGCCTTCTCAATCGCTCGCGCAATTACTTTTTCCGACGCCCCACGCTTCGTCACGACGCCCGTAATGAACGGAATTAGCGTTGTTCCAGTAGCGACCATGCCTTTCATGTGCGACAATTCGAGGTGGCAATGCGTGTTGACAAACCCGGGCGTAATCGTTCCTTTTCTAACGTCGAGGCTCGCTAAATCGTGGTTTTCACGGCGGTCGAGCGCGAGAATTTTGCCGTTATCGTCGAGAATAACGACGCCGTTTTCAATCGGCTCAGAAGCAATCGGATAGAGCCAATCGGCGGTGATTTTTTTCATAACTTGTCTTAAATTTATCGTTGAGCATACTAAAACAATTAAAGTGAAGTTCCTTGAAGGGATTTCACCTTTCAAAAGTCATTGCGAGGGACAAAACAATCAGACTTTAAGATGCAATAAATTGATAATCAATTATTTAAAAATATTTTATTTTATTAACTTAAAATCCTCATTTTTATTTTTTCTAGGCGGCGTAGCTGCCAAATCTCAGTAATATTTAGACT
>JAYSRS010000417.1:0-11768 GCA_043720935.1 Saprospiraceae bacterium | reverse complement strand
TCTTTCAATAAACAAGCTGCCTCCGATAGATTTTCTCCACGCACGCCTTTTTCGCGCAGCGAAAAACAGTGTGTATGAAAATACGCTTTTATTTATTTTGCATTCCATAACTACTTAAAAGCCGTAATTCTGCCAAATGCTTATCTTGTATAACCCTTCTTTCTCGCTGACTTGTTGCGGTAAAATAACTGTGATTTTCTAAAAAACGGATTTGCATTGCATTCCAATCTGCCTCCGTTTCAACCATTTTCAGGGTTTTCATCTCTTGAAAAAGGGTTTGCCCGATTGCATAAAAATCATCTCTGCCAAGGTAATCGAGGTCAGCATCGCACAAAATTTCGTCTAAATGATTGTGGGGAGATTGCGGAATTTTAGTCGCTTTAATCAAGTCGCACACTTGTTTGATGGCCCCCTCAGTATAACCGAATTGTGGCAACCATTCTTCGGTAATTTGGCAACTATGTGTTTCATGGTCTTTGTAATACCGCAAAAAGCCTGTATCGTGCAACAAAGCCGCCGTCAAAACAAGCGTTGTATCTTCTTTTGAGACATTTTCGGATACACACAAACGCTCCGAAACGGCCAAAACGTCAAGTGTATGGTGTTTGCCGTGGTAAGTCAGTGCGGGTGATAAACCATCTAACTCGTTGATAATGAATATTTTAGCGGAATAAAAGTTCACTGTTATTTTTTAAGTTCGCTGCAAAAGTAGCCATTCAACCCATTTTTGTACGTTTTCCCAACCTATATTTAGATGTTGACGCTCAAATTGCCCATTTTAGGGTACTTTTTGAGGTTAAAACGTTACGAAAATTTCGACTTTGGCAGCGTTTTACCTTCAAAACAGCTAAAATACTGAGGGGCCTATTTTTTGTCAAAATGCTGAACCGCCACCGCCGCCGCCAAAATCACCGCCACCAAAAAGAGGTTTTTCGCCCTCTTGTGGCTGCTGATTGCCGAAAGTTTGGGCAATAATTAAAGATTCGGCGTGTTGATAAAACGGTGTTTCGCCGTCTTCCGCATCATAAGTAAAAGGTGTTTTATTATCCCGTAAATATTTAATTGAAAAATACGCTGTACTTAACAAGATAACACCACCAATAATAGCCGCAATTTCCATTGGCATTACATGAAAATAATAACGAAAAGTGGCAACACCCGTCGCAATTGCCAATAAACCAATGGATAACAACAAACGGTTTTTATTTTTTAAGCCTTTATAAATGTATAAAAACGGCGTTGCGAATGTAAAGAACCAAAAAACGTAAGGCATGGCAACAATTGAATTATTAAAATAAAGCGCATTGGTTTGTTGTAAAATGAAATAATTACCACTTGCATAAAATGTCATTAAACTCAATGCTTCAAGTGTGTTTAAATTCATTTGCCAATAAATAAAAGCCTTATTTTGTTGCGTTTTAACAACAATTAAATAAATAATTGCACTAAATAGCATGACAACAAAAGATAAAATCAAGGGCGCAATTAAAGGCAGTTTAAGCGTTGTTAAAATCACAATAATCAACAAAAAGATGTAAACAACTATTGACATTAAAGTATCAATGTAACGTATTGCTGCCACCATTAAAAAAGGAAAAAACAAGCAATAAAACGTTAATTCATTGGCATTTAAGTCTAAAACAGTCATTAATCCACCTATAATAAGGCATACGCCACCGTATAAAAGCGCATCGTCAATACCACTTTTATAATGCTTTGATTTGATAATAAATTCTAAAAAGGCAATGGCAATAAAACCCATAAACACAGCTAAAAGTGGCCATGATTTTTCTACATTTCCACCCATAAATAAGGTTAAAATGGCCAAAAGTGCGACAATTAAAATAAGGCTAAAAACAAATCCACCAATACGCATAAAAATATTGGGCGAATAAAAATTAACCACATAATTAGCCTTTATTTTAGTCCACAATGCCGTTGACAACCAACCGCGATTGTGCCATATTTCCGCTTTTTCAGTAATTAAAAGCGCGTTTAAATCATTTGTATTGTATGCAATTAAATGAGTCATTAATTATTATTTTTAAAATTATTTTTATTTATGACATTAAGCCTGTTTTTAAAATTATGATACATCAAATGGACAAGACCTTAATTTTATTTCGGAATTATCGAAAAGTTGGCTAAATAGAAATTCGGAATTATCGGCTTTATGGTACAAAACCCTTTTTGAGTAATTAATAATTTGTAACTCATTGATTATCAGCGCGTTTCAGCGTTCGGGGAACTTTAAAAGTTCCCCGAACGTGCGCTGTACCATAAAGCAGATAATTCCGCCTCCAAGAGTTGTTCTAGCCAACTACCCGATAATTCCGTTATTGAATACACCTTCCTAAATCGAGATTTACGAAATTAAGTATGTGGACAAAATTATTTGATAGTTACTGGCTTTTTCTCGCTTCGCTCGAAAATCGCCCTTTGAGGGACTTTTTCAGGGCACGCCTTTTTCGCGCAGCGAAAAATGGGGCGTACTCATTTTGTCTGTGTACTTATCAGCATTTAATAAAGTTTGCAATAACCACTAAAATAGCCAAAGGTCATAAAAAACGTCCGTTAAATTTTTAGTTTTGCGCTTCGATACGGGTGTGATTTCAATTTGATGTACAATTTATTTTTAAAAACCATTAAATATATGATAAACTTTAGAACTTTAATGACTATCGGCTTACTCAACGCCGCAACCTCTACTATCGCAACCGCACAAAAAATTGAACCTGTGCAATATGGCAATGCCGTTTTATATTCCCAAAATTTATGTGGTAAACACGTTTCCGCAGGTGGCAATTTGGATTGCGACGCCTTGACTGCCGCACACCGCACCTTGCCTTTTGGCACGCAAGTCCGCGTAACAAACCTCAAAACGGAGCAATCCGTCATTTTGGAAATCAACGACCGTGGACCTTTTTCAAAGAAGGATATTATTGATTTATCACCCGCCGCCGCAAAGGCTATTGATTTGACAAACGCTAACGGACGCGTACCGATTCGGATTGATGTATTGATTTATTAAACGTTTAACAAACTGATAGTCAATTAATTAGAAAACACACCCCCTCAGTATTTTATCTATTTTGGAACGATAACGTCGGCGAAATTGCAAATCTCGCCGACGTTATACAATCGTCAACACAATGTTAACCTAGTGTTTATGACATAAAAAATTTAAAATTTCTCCTAGATTTTTCGGCAATTCGTCCTTGTTTCCCGTACAAACGGGCATAAAATAAAAAAAGGACATGATAAATTTTAAAATTTACGCCGCTTTAACACTTCTCAACGCGTCTGTTTTAACGACCGCAACGGCCCAAAAAACAAAGGAAGCGCAATATGGCAATGCCGTTTTATATTCAAAAAACTTATGTGGTAGAGCTACCGCAAACGGCAGCAAACTCGATTGCAACGCCTTGACCGCCGCTCATCGAAAACTGCCTTTCGGCACTAAAATTCGCGTAACAAATCTTAAAACAGATAAATCAGTCGTCGTCAAAATCAACGACCGAGGGCCTTATTCCAAGAAAGACATCCTCGATTTGTCGCCAAAAGCTGCCAAGATGATTGGCCTCACCCTTCGCAACGGACGCATACAGGTACGCTTAGATGTGTTGGCTAAAAAGGCATAACTCTACGTAATTAAGTGTTGCGACATACTAATAACAATTAGCGTGGATAGTTCTTATTTTAACTCGTGTGGTCACTCACGATGACCCATTTCCCGTTCATTTTCCTCAACATCAGAGTAAAATAGCCGCCAACATCGCCCTTCTCGAGACGCGTCAAATGCCACTTTCCCAATAGCAAACACGTTGTTTCTTTATCAAAAAAGTCCAGTTTTACGAAGTCAAATTTCAATTTACCCATCGTTGCACGGTCGGGATAGCCTTTTTTGTAGTTTTCCAAGGTCGCTTTCCAACCATACGTAATGCCCTGACTGCCAACAAACATCAACGAATCTGATTGCCAATAGCCTTGCATAAACGCGTCAATATTACCGTCGTTCCAATCGCTCGACTGTTGCGATAGCATCGTTTTGATAGCTTCGGATTCAGTATCTTTTTGCCCAAAAAGGTTAATCGTTAAAGACATAAACAGGCATAATAGCAGCGTATTTTTCATTTTTAGAGATGATTTGATGAATTTAAAGGTGTAGATGTAGCTAAAACGGATGAAATACTGAGGGGGTGTTTTTTATTTTATTTAATTTCTAAGGAAATTCTGGATGAGTAAAAGAATTTAATGCAAAATTCTTTTCTAAAAACTTGTCAATTAAACACAAGCTGTTTATTTTTGCCCCATAAAAATACCCGAACTTGCTTCGTGCCTCGCAATGACGGTGGTAGCTATTTTTTGACATCAATAGAAACATTATAATTTTAACGGCTATAAATCAACGGCTTATGAAAAAACAGTCCTTCAATCGGATGCACAATTTTCCTGATGCAGACCTCCACGCTTTGTGCATGACTTCTATTCGTCTTGCTTACCGCGATATTGAACATTTCAAACAATATGGTTTTACTTTAGATAAACTCGCTGGCTTTGTGAGCCAATGCGACCGCTTCCGCGATATGCCCGACGACGACGAGTTAGTAGGCGACCAAATGCTGATGACGGAGAAAAAATACGTTGCGTCTGAAAAATTAAAAGCGTCAATTCGCTCCATTATGACCCGTGTTGAGATGAAATTCTCCAATAAATCGGGGCGTTACCGCAAATTTGGCACGGCCAAAATGGGCGACATGACCGACCCGCAATTGCTGTTTTGTGGCCGCCGCGTGGCCCGTGTAGCCCGCAATCAAGCCGATTTTTTAGGCGACGTTGGGGTGACTGAAAACCAAATTCAACGCGTTTTAGACGCTTGCCAACTTTTTGAAAACGCGATGAATATCCAACACGACCGCATCGCCGACCGCGATATTGCCGTCGAAAATCGCGTGGAACAGAGCAATGTGATTTATCAAAAAATGATTGAAATTTGTACCATCGGCAAAGACACTTGGGACGGTAAAGACGCCGTGAAATATGACCAATATTGCATTTATGAGAGCAATAATGACCAAAAAAAAGCTAGAAAAGTGCGTTTGGCAACGGAAGGTGAGGGAAAAAAAGCAGCAAAAGGCGCGTCATAAAAAATAAATAAGCCTCAAATAGTTTGCAAAATCAAAAAACGCTTTACATTTCTGACTTCATTTAAGACATCATTCATACTCAACAAACACCCCCTCAGTATTTTTAATTTTTAATTCTTAATTTTTAATTTTATGTGAGGGTATTTTTGAGCCAAATTCCCAAATTTAAAACGTTATTGCAGATGGCAAAACAAATCAAAGTAAGGTTCGGAAAAGGTGAAGTCGTCTTGACCAAAAGCACGAAATTCGTTGGCGTAAAACGCAGCGAAAACAAAACGCGTGGTCTCGAACGCTCCCTGCTTGCCGAAGAAATTAAAGAAAATCAGCATCCATATTTGGGTGGTTTTGAAGTCGTTACGTTGAAAAAAACGAAAGAACGCGGCCTCGACAACCAAATGACGCTGATGCGTGGCCTCGATGAAGTGGACATCACGACACACGTTTATCACCTACCCGGAAGCGATAAACCGCTTGTCCCAACGGGTACACTGTACATTCAGTTTGGCAAAAACGTCAACGAAGACAAGCAAACGGCTCTCCTCAAAGAGTTGAGTTTGACGGTCAAAGAAGACCGTGGCGACGGCAAAATCGTGGCGGTAGTGACGGCAGCTTCACCCAATCCGATTAAATGCGCGATGACTTTGGGCGAAAAAAACGAAGTCAAGTGGGTTGAACCCGACATGGACGCCGAACTCGTGCCTTACGCTTACGCAAACCCTTCGGCACGACTGATGGGCCAAATGTGGCACTTGCAAAACAGTGGCCGCATCCCCGACAATCCCGCAATTCGCATCAAAGCGGGTGCAGACGCAAAGGTCGTCGAAGCGTGGAAATTGCTCGACGGTTACGGTAATCCGAACATCGTTATCGCGGTTATTGACAACGGATTCGACCTTACGCACCCCGATTTGAACTCAAAAGTCGTCAGACCGTGGGATTTGTGGAACAACTCAAATCAGCTTCAATCGGGCGATTCGCGCTACTCGCACGGGACACCTTGCGCGGGTGTCGCCATTGCCCCACAATCGGGCGGTATGTGCGGTGCAGCCCCGTCGGCGCGTTTTATGCCCATCAGTGGGACGGGTTTTAGCATCGAATCCACCGAAGCGATGTTTAATTATGTCGTCAAAAATGGGGCAGATATCGTCAGTTGCTCTTGGGGAACGGTTCAAAATGGCTACCAATTGAGTCCCGACAAAATAGCGGCCATCGGTCGTGCGGCACGCGACGGACGCGGCGGCAAAGGCTGCGTTATTTGCTACGCGGCGGGCAATGAAGGCGTTGATTATGTCAATTTTTACGCCACGCATCCCGACGTTATTTGCGTCGGTGCTTCCACAAGCGAAGACGAACACCCCGATTATTCCAACACAGGCCCAGAAGTAACGGTCGTTGCGCCTTCAAACGGCGGCTACTACCCCATCGTTTCGGCACGGGCTTATTGGGACGACGGCATTGACGGCGAAGTGGGCGCGTCAAAATGGTACTACGGCGACGGCATTGACCGTGGCAGCAAATACCAACATTTTGGCGGCACAAGCTCCTCTACCCCACTCGTTGCGGGCATTTGCGCCTTGATTTTGTCGGCCAATCCCAACTTGACGGCGCGTGAAGTGAAACAATTGTTGTGTCAAACAGCCGATAAAATCGGCTCGCCAAGCGAATATGTCAACGGCAAATCATTGCGCTTTGGCTATGGCCGCGTCAATGCTTTGAAAGCAGTGCAGGAGGCATTTCGCCGTGCGGGAAAGACGCCGCCACCCCCAACGACGAGCAACCCGACGACACCAACATCGGGTTCAGCGACAACAGCCAGCAGCCCTCAGGGTAGTGGTTTGTTCCGTTATGCGTCTTTGGCAAAGGTGGCCAACAAAGGTTTCAGCGTTCAGACAGGCAGTTTCAACCAGTGGGCAAATGTCAAAAACATTGCCCCAGGGCTTGAAAGTCGCTTCAAACACCCCGTTTTGGTACACGTATCGGGCAGTTCTTCAACCACAATGGTCTATCGAATGCTCGTCGGGCAGTTCAATACTTTGCTGGAAGCCAATAAATTAGTGGCAACCATGAAAGCGAACGGTGTGGCGGGTTTTGCGAAGGATTTGGCGAGTTTGTCGGCTTAGGTTGTTACGCTTTACTAAGGTATAAAATGTAAAAACGCTTGATTATCAGTTGATAATCAAGCGTTTTTCATTTAAAAAAGGCGGTGCATATCGCATTGAAATCAGTTTTAAAGTTGAACGAATGAATGAGCAAATTTATACCTATTTAAAAACGCATAGTTTATATGGCTAATGTACACACTAAGTAGTTGAGCTTAAATAATCGAGAATTTACTGAGGGGTATGATTTTTTTGTAAAATATTGACTTTGAATTAGTTACAACTCTTGGAGGGTTCTAAAACCCTCCAAGAGCTACCCCGATTAAATAGGCGCATCTACTTGTTATTAAAAAAGTTTCAATTATTAAAATAAATGCAAAAAGTTAAGCAAAAAGTTAAGCAAAAAAATAAAAGCGCATACCCTTGCACCCGACAATACAGTAAAAAGCATGACAATGAAGGCTTGATAATCCATTGATTATCAAGCCTTTATTGTCATAAAAACATCAAAATACTGAGGGGGTGTAAAAAACGTATAAATGGTTAAGCTTCCGTTCATAATCAAAGCATTAGGTATATCGCAAAAAAAAATTATTTCTTTTTACAAACAATTTGCCCTTTAAATTTTACGGAAATGGAGCGGTATTTTTTCCAACCTTCGTAAGGCATCGCTTCTTTATAAAATACTTTTAAGCGTTCCAATTTTTCGTCAATGTCATCAAGCGTGCCAATGCGGATTTTTTGGTCGCCGAGAATCGGAATAATGGTAAATTCACCCGCCGCATCAACGACAATTTGTTGCACCATCGGCGCAAAAAACGCATCAGCATTGAGTATCTGAACGAGCGTAAACACTTCTTTGAGGGCATATTTTTTACGCCCTAAAAAGTCACTCACATAAGGCGGTATGGCCCCTGTGATAATCGGCACACGGGCTGAAAAATACTTGGAAAGGGGCATTTTAACGCCGTTCTTATCCAAATAGTAGTTCAAACCATTGTTGTCGATGATGCGTAAAATCGGTTCGCGTTGAAAGATTCTCAGGTGCAAATTGCCCGAAGCGTCTATAAAACTTTCAGCGTTTTCGACAAACGGGTCTTGTTTCAAAACCTGCTCAATGCGCGCCACATCGACCTCTCCGAGCGTCTCATTTTCGATTTTTTCATCGAACGCACGGCGGACAATTTGGTTCACATCTTTTTCTTTTATCAAATCATTCTGCCCATCGGCGAGGTGTTTAATCTCGACAATCACGTCTTTTACTTCACTGTTTTTCTTCCGAAAAGTGAAAAATAAAACCAAAGCCAACGTTATGCCGCCCGCAATAACCGCCGCTAATTTTCTTCTATCGAGTTTATAGGATTGTTGTTCTGCCATTTTTTGAACGATAATTATGGTGTTTCCTAGATAATTAAGCCGCAAGCTATTAGCGCATAGCTGTTAGCTTTTAATAATGTATGTTAAAATTCAGCCGCTAAATTAGATAAAAATTGGAAATACGAAGGCTGATGTGCGATTTGACGTTTTTTGAAGTGCTTTGAGGTGAAAATACTGAGGGGGTGCTACTTGAAAATTCATTACGAAAATATTGTGTAAACGAAATAACTAGAAATAAAAATTGCCAAAATTGAAAATATAGTATTAAAAAGTTTTTTATATTCGTATTAATACCTACTTTTGTAACTTAAAGGAGATACCATTTCTTTATACACATCCATTTTAAACATAATTAAATCACTATTCGATGAAGAAATTCAACATCCTCGCGGACTCTCGCGGACTCTCGCGGACTCTCGCGGTTCTTTCTTTCTTGCTGATTTTTGCTTGCTCAAAAGTCACTACGAATGAAGATACGACGCCACAAAACAAATTTGCGCTGATTAAGCAAAGTACCGCCGCTTATTTCGGCGATTACGCAGATGCTTTCCGCACAACGGGTCACAAGTATTTTGGGAAAGCCCACGATGGGACTTTTGACCAAGTGCAGTTTCAAAAAGACCTTTCTGCCGCTTTCAGCGAAAAACATCCGCCTATCAATAGCCCTGCGGCTAACAAATTACTCATTAGATCTTGGAATCCAAAACAAGAAACCCTCGTTGATTTTATGCACGAGATGGGTGTTTCTGAAAATGTAGCACCCTACGTTTTGGCCGCTCAAAATCACATCGTTTCTTCTTTTGATATCGCTAAATTGGAATCAAAGGAGCAAACTATGAGTCAAGTTGTGGCTAATATTGCTAGAAGTATGGATAAGCTTGAAGCCAAGGCAGAACAAGACAAATCGCTATCTGAGAGCGAAGTCATTTCAGTCTTGGTTGCCACTACAGCCGCAAAAAGTCTTACAAGTGCTATTGTGGACGTAACCACCGATTTTTTCACCAACTTAAACGTTAACAGTGCTCGAAATCAAGCTGCTTCAAGAAGTTGGTGGAATCCATTTCGAGCTATCTTCAATGTGGTCGCGACTATCGTTGTCCGTGTCTTTGTAACACCTGTCCTACTTGTCTATTACTTCGGAACGGAAGTCATAGGCCCTTTTTTCCAAAATGGCAATGTTGACCAATTTTTTTCTAATTTTAGTAGTCTTTTTGAGGGCTATGTTAACGATCAGTGGCGTTTTCTTACGGGAAATTATAATTGCTATCTGCCCGACGATGGTTGGCAATGTCAGTAATTGAAAATTAGACGTGGTATCTTCTTTATTTTCAAAATTATTTGACAATCAACTTGAACTAAAAATAGAGTAGCAAGATATGAAAAAAATAATAATATTGTTGAGTTTTTTGAATCTATTTAACGACGCGTTTACACAAACTAAATTGATAAAAAAAGTAGATAAAAATCCTCAATGGTTAGGTATAAAATACACGATTCAATCTAACGGGCTAAGTAAAAACGGTTTTGATGCCTTGAATACAGAATTACAAAAAAATCAAATCAATACATTACCTACTGAATTTCTGACAATTGGCGTAAGTTTTAATGTTTGGGCAAATCAAAGAATAGGTTTTGAATGCGCTTTTCACACAATAACGGCGAAATTAGAAGAAACCGATAGATTTATCAATTCAGGCATCCCTTTTTTAAGCGGTCAACATCTTAAATTTGCTTGTTTTACTAACGTTTTTAAGAAAAATCGATTCAGAATTGTGGCAAGTGCAGGTATGTCCGTAAATTTTTTAGTTTTTGAAATCGTAGATTTGCAATCACAACCTAATAATTTTGGCAACTTGTTAACGAACCCTTCGCTGTCAAGAACCCTCGCTTTTGAAAGTCGTGGAATGTATGGACTTGAAGGCGCGTTAGGCTTTGATTATCAATTAGTTAAGCGAGGTAAAAGTGAATTGACGATTGGCATGAAAGGCGGTTATAACTATCAGCCTTTGAAAAAATTTACAAAGTGGACAACAAAACGGACAACAATACCGATTCCTAGTTTTCCTAAGCTATCGTTGGATAGTTATTTCGTTCAATTGAATATGGCATTTAATTTCAGTCTTTGAGGCTCATTTTAGATATTCTCCAAGTCTTAATTTTACCAAAATTTAGCCGTTTTTCTCTTAATGTTGAGAGAAAAACGGCTTTTTTATGCCTTTATACTGAGGGGTCTAATCCAAGAGAAAAACTTAAATTTTAATTGTCTTTTAATTATTTTTCAAAGTAGTTTTGCCCAAAATATTGAAATTTGAAATCTTTGACATCCTAACTTATGATAACTTTTCAACCTTTAAAACGGCTAACACCCGCCGAATTGCTTGAATTTAGCCAACTCAACCGCGAACTGCATTGCGAAATCAACGCAAACGGCTCAATGTCTTTGCGATTGCCGCTGCGACCGCGTTACATGACGGCGGCCACGACGATTTTACGCGTTTTGGAACAATGGAATATGCGCGACGGCTCGCCCGACGGAACGGTTTTGACAAGTCGGACGGGGTTTGTTTTGCGAAATGGTGCGGTGCGGCATCCCGCTTTGGCATGGCTAAAATCCTACAAAATGGCCGCACAAACGGCGCATTTAATCGAGCAAACGCCCGATTTTTTTGTCGAATTTCTCACACCTGCCGATAGCCTCGCTCATGCACGCGGGCGCATGACGGAGTACATTTCAAACGGCGCAAAATTGGGTTGGCTACTGGATTTGGACAATGAAATGGCGTATCTTTTTGGGCAAAATTTTGAAAATAGCGTCGAAAATTTCCAACAAAAACTGTCGGGCGGCGAGATACTGAAGGGGTTTGGATTTGGTCTGAAAACACTCATTTAGCATGGAATACTGAGGGGTCTATTTTTGTATGCGAAATAAAAATATTTCAAAAAAAAGCACATTAAATGATGGTATTATTAACCAATGATTTACATTTGATTTTATTTTTTAGGATAAGCCATTCAAATAAATCTAAAAAATATAAGTAGAAAATACCACTTAGTAACGCGAAATAAATAAAAGCGTATTTTCATACGCACTGTTTTTCGCTGCGCGAAAAAGGCGTGCGTGGAGAAAATCTATCGGAGGCAGCTT
>JAYSRS010000416.1:0-4065 GCA_043720935.1 Saprospiraceae bacterium | reverse complement strand
TCGTAAAATTTTAATGCGTAAAGCATTGATTATCAACATTTACGAAATCTTAAAGATTTCGTAAATGTTACGCCGTACCATAAAGCAGATAATTCCGTGTAATTTTTCACAAATATACTGAGGGGTCTCTTTTTCAAGTTAGAGTTAACGATTAAAAAAAATCAACCACTCTTTTTTCCAAACAAAGCCAAAATAACGCCACTAATAATCAATAAACCTGCAAAAACGAGCCGTATTGTTAGGCTTTCTGATAAAAAAACTATGCCTCCAAGAGCAGCAATTATTGGCACAAACAATTGTAAAAGAGCCGCTTGTGTGGTCGTTAAGCCTTTTAAAGCCGTGTACCAAATTGCGTAGCCGACGCCTGATGTGACTGCACCCGACATTAAAGCATACAAAACGCCTGCTGTTGAAAAATGAGCGTTGCGAAAAGTAAATACATAGACAATTAAAATCATTGGAACAGACCTTATAAAATTTAAGGCTGTTGTTTCGATAGGGTCGTTGACGCCGCGTCCTTTTAATGTGTAAAATCCCCAAGAAATCCCTGCGATTGTCATTAAAAACGCGCCAAACGGGTCGGGTGCAGACAAACCTGGCAAGACGAGATAGATTAAGCCGCTAATTGCGACAAGAAGTCCTAACCATTCCGCTAAATGTGGCCGTTCTCCTTTCACTAATGCCGTTGACAACATAGTGATTTGAACAGTGCCAAATAAAATGAATGCACCTGTGCCTGAATTAAGGCTGCGGTAGGCAAAAGAGAAAGCAATACCGTATAAAAACAGATAAAAAGCGGGTAAAAAAGCGGCAATTGTCGGCACAACAAACGCTTTTTCTATCGAATTAAATGTTTTTTTGTTTACACCATTTATTAAGGCCAAAACAATGGCCCCCGATACCAATCGAATACAAATATAACTGCTTGCATCAATCGCGTTTGCGCCCAAAGCTAAACGATTTAAGACTGAATTGGCAGCAAAAGCCATCAATGCAAAGGCGGTGTAGAGGCTGATTTGTAGGGTTGTTAGCTGGGTTATTTTAGTCATCAATTATATTTTGAACCGTGGTTCGGTTATGTTTTAAATTTAAGAATGGACAGATTTTAAGTTTGGAATAGGGTTTTATATAAAAAAGGCATTTTATACTGAGGGGTGCTAAAATTAACTTAAATTACGATTTGGTTGTCTCGTTTTTGTCATTCAGAAGGAATCTTTATTGTTTGGGTTTTATTGAATTTACAAAATAAAGTTTCCTTCTGAATGACAAAACCCCTAAATCAACAATAAAAAAAGCGAAATGCACTACCTAAGCACTGCATTTCGCCAAAATATCTCAATATTAAAATACCTTAATATTCGCCTACTTCCGCAAGGCGGTTTTCAAGATTTTGCCCGAAGCATTCATCGGCAACGAAGTCATAAACTCAATGTGACGTGGGTATTTGTACATCGCCAAACGCTCTTTTGTCCAAGCGATTAAGGTTGATTCAGCGACGGATTGCCCTTCTTTCAAGACCACACAGGCTTTAATTTCTTCGCCATACTGCTCATCGGGCATCCCAATGACGGCGACCATCGAAACGGCGGGGTGTTGCATCATCACTTCTTCCACTTCACGCGGATAGACGTTGAAACCACCGCGAATGACCATATCTTTGGTGCGGTCAACGATGTAAAAATAACGGTCGGAGTCCATAACGGCAATATCGCCCGAACACAGCCAACCATTTTTAATCGTTTCGGCGGTTGCTTCGGGCTTTTTGTAGTAGGCTTTCATCACATTGTGGCCGCGATACCGCAACTCGCCTTTTTCGCCCACAGGCACTTCGTTGCCATCGGCATCACTCACCATTACTTCAATGCCCCACAAAGCTGTGCCGACTGACCCTGGTTTTGTTTCCTTGTCCATGTGGTTAAACGTGACGACAGGCGACCCTTCCGACATTCCGTAGCCTTCGAGAATCTTGACTTTGAAGCGATTTTGGAAGTCATGCAACACTTGAACGGGCAAACTTGCGCCGCCCGAGGAGCAAATTCGTAGGGATTGCAGTGCTTCTTCAACGTCAAACTCGTCGGTCTGATAATTTAAAAGTCCCCAATACATTGTCGGCACACCTGCAAAAACGGTGACTTTATGCTTGGCAATAGATTGAATGACAACGGCAGGGTCGAAGCGTGGAATCAAGACATTTGTCACGCCTTTTAGTAAACCGATATTCATTTTTACGGTCATGGCGAAAATGTGGAACATCGGCAACGTCGTAATAAATACGTCTTCGTGTAACACGCCAAAAAGGCCGCCACCAATGACTGCATTCATGAGTAAATTCATGTGGGTCAATTCTGCCCCTTTTGGTCTGCCCGTTGTTCCCGAAGTATAAATAATAACCGCCGTATCGTCCGCCTCCGTTTGCACGGTCGCATACTGAGGGGCCTGATTTTTGACAAAAGAAGCGAATGTGGACACACCTTCAAACGGCGATTCGTCGGTCGGTTTGGGCATAATGACAAAGAAGTTGTCGCAACTTGGTGTCGCTTGAAAACCCGCCAAACCGTCTTTAGCCATTGGAATTTCAGGTGTGCCGATAAAACAAAAGTAAGCTTTCGCATCAGAGTCCGAAAGATGGTAAGCAATCTCATCTTTTTTCAACAGGACGCTCAACGGCACGACGGAGCAACCCGCTTTCAAAATGCCAAAGTAAATAATCGGAAAATAAGGCGCATTGACGCAGGTCATGGCCACTTTATCGCCTTGTTTTAGCCCTAAACCCGCCAAACCATTGGCCACTTGATTGGCCGCACCGTTGATTTGGGCAAAAGAGAACTGTGATTCGCCAAAAATATAGGCCGTTTTCGACGGGTATTTACGCGCCGCGTCTTCGAGAAGAACTGATAAATTGAGCATTATTATTGAATTGTTGAATTAGTAATGATTAATGTTAATGTTGAATGTGAAGCACGTTCCTTAGTAAAATGCCTCCAATTTTAATAAGATGTAAAAAGGTTGAGCGAACCTCAAAATAGGCCTCTCAGTAAAAACGGCGTTTAAATTCGTTTTATATAGATAAAGAACGACGAAATTCTGAAAACAAGGCTAAAAGTAGAATTTATTTTGGTTTTTGAAAGAAGCTACGCGTAATTTTGTTTTGTTTAAATTTGACACCCTTATTGTTTATTTTTCAACATATTAAAGAGCAGTTCCCACATATCTTCAAGCGGTATAATTTCGGTTTGCAGATTCTGATTATCCGTTTGAATCGGTGCTGCTTTCAGATTGCGTAGCGACACTTCCGTTAGCTTTTTAGCCAACGGTTTTGTAAAGCCCGCCCGAGGGATTTGGCCCACCATTTTTATAAAAAGATTGTACCTATATAATGCGTGTTCTCTCGACATGTGCCGTTGCTTGAACCGCCCGAGGGCTTCGACGCTGTCAATCACTAAACCAAATTTGCCGTCCAACAGATTCATGGCTAATTTTAGAACAAGTATCGGAATATTCATTCCTTGTTTATCGCGGCCAAAAACTGCCGCGTCATTCACGAAACGCGTCATTTTAAAATCGTCAAATTCTGACGATTTAACCGTCAAGTTTTTAATGTTTTTTGAGGCTATAAGAAAATACAGATACGCCCGATACAGATGCCAAATCTCTAAATGCCGCAACTCCAAACTCGCAAACTCTTTTCGATTCCGTGCTTTCGTGTAGAAGCCGTAAGCGTCTTCGTAATTTTTGGTGTGCAAAGCCAAAAGCGTCGCGTGTTCCAATGTTTTGAACCAACTTAAGGCTCCTTCGGTCTGTACGGCTAAAATTTCCTCAATGAGTAATTGTCCTTTGTCGTATTCTTTCAACGTAATATAACACACCAATTTTTGATTCAAAAAAGCATTCATCAGTCGTTGCGCCTCATAAGGTTTCTTTTTGAAAGCGTCAATTGCTTCGTCGCACAATTTAACCGCCTTTTCGTAATTGCGGGCGGTGGTGCATTGCCCGATTTTAGCGATGTAGGCGTAATAAATAAGGCGTAATGTATTGTATTTTTCAAGGGCGGGTTGCAAGGCTTCT
>JAYSRS010000415.1:0-4065 GCA_043720935.1 Saprospiraceae bacterium | reverse complement strand
ATTTATCAAGAGCGATATATGGGGCTTCCGCAGGAGAATAAAGCCGATTTTGTGGCGGGTTCGCCTATCACTTACGCGAAGAATTTGACGGGTAATTTACTGCTAATTCACGGAACAGGCGACGACAATGTGCATTTTCAAAACACCGAACGTCTTGTAAATGAATTGGTTAAACACAACAAACAATTTCAATATATGGCTTATCCGAACCGAACGCACGGCATTTATGAAGGTGAAGGGACGACTGCACATTTGGTTAATCTGTATTCGCGTTTCTTGAAAATGTATTGCCCTGCGGGTGGGCGTACGCAACAAAAACCATAGTTTCAAGCAAATAGTCATTCTGACAAAACCTAGACATTTTTTCTAAAATAAAGCAGACAACGGAAGCCCATAAAACAATATGGGCTTCAAACAATCTTGTGCGGCGTATCGGCTTACGTCTCGCAGCACCCCCTCAGTATATACGCCTTTTTTTAGCTTTAAAATTCAAAAAATTCCGCCAAATGGTCTTCCAAAACCTCAATTAATTCGGGCTGCATAAAGGTATAATCATCTGGAATATTGAATGTAATAATCTGTTTATTCCGAATTCTCGGATTGATGTCTTCGGGGTAATGCTGTTTGAGGCGGTCGCGGTGCTTGCGTTCCATCAGGAAAATCATGTCGGCCCAACGAATCATCCCCAAAGTGATTTTTATACGGGCATTGTTCTCCGTTCCCGCCGATTTGACATCGAAATCAGGGTTGTTGAGGAACATTTTTTCAGCCGTCAAACTGCGCCGTTTGTTCTGACTGCATACGAAAAGGAGTTTTTGTTTTTCCATAAATTTTGTTAGAAATAGGTAATGCTATAAAATTTCACGCGCCAAAAATGAGGGTTCATCCTTAAAATCCGCGTATTCGACTCTTTCTTTTTTTATTTTATGGCCGTTAGACTCACTTTTGACCCATCAAATCGCGGTTCAAGAAATTTAATTTACTCATCTTACGCAAGCGGCTGAAATGGCACACTGATTTGAGGGATGCGACTGATTTAAAAGGATTTCTTTTTTAACGGAAACGCTCATAGAAAAAAAATCAGTGTCAATCGGTCGTATCCTTCAAATCAGTGGGCCATTATGTAACGTCAGTAATTTACAAAAATAAGACAAAGGCGTAGGTGTAACCGTTTTCTGAATTGTCCTATCTAAAAACGTAAAAAATGAATTTTAGCAATATCATATTCTCTTTATAATTTTTTTCAATCACAACTTTGCATCATGAAAAAGCAACGCACATTTTTAGCATGTTTAACATTCTTATTTTCAAGCCTTTTGGCTCAAGCCCAAGTGACCGTTCAAGGTAAAATCGCGGACGACAAGGCGCAATCTGTTCCTTTTGCAAGCGTCGCTTTGGTCGCGGCCAAAGATTCTCAACTCATCAAAGGCGCGCTGACCGACGACAACGGCGCGTACAGCATCCCCTCAGTATCGGCGGGCAATTACCGCATTTTGGCAAGTGCGGTTGGGCTTGAAAAGACTTACACGCCCGTTTTTGAGATTAAAAATGACAGCAAAACGGCCACAATTGACGTCACTTTAAAGTTGTTGTCTAAATTGTTAGATGAAGCCGTTGTTGTGGCACAACGCCCACTTTTTGAGCAAAAACCCGACAAATTAGTGATGAATATCGCTAATTCTTCAATCGCGGCGGGTGGAACGGTTTTGGAAGTTTTGCAAAAAATGCCAGGACTCGTCGTCGCTAATGACCAAATCAAGCTCGGCGGTACACGTGATGTACAGGTGTGGATTGATGGAAAACCATCGAATTACACCGACGTTGCGGCAGCTTTAAAAGATATGCCGTCCGACCAAGTTGACCGCGTGGAACTCATCACGCAGCCTGGCGCACGTTATGACGCAGCAGGTGGCCCTATTTTGAACATCATTTTGAAACGCAATGCGGAATTAGGTTTTACGGGAACGGCAGCATTGACTTTGGGCGGTAGTCGCTATGATGAATCAGCTTTGGACTTAGGTATAAAAAAATTCTATCGTGTCAACCCCTCCGTAAATATGAATTATAGAAGCGGTCAGTGGAATCTCTTTGGCAGTTATAGTTACGGCCATCGGGAATATTTTTCGCTTATATCCGTTGACCGTCTCATTGCCAACGAGGCGTATAGTCAAAATAATTACAGTAACAACAACGCTGATTTTCAAAATTATCGTTTTGGTGCGGACTTTTATGCGACTAAAAAAACAACAGTCGGCGTTTTGTTCAAAGGTTGGAATCGGGTAGGTGAGGATGCGGCTAAAAGCGTAACCGACGTTTTTACAAAAAATACGAGTGATAAAATAAATTCATTTGTTACAGAAAACAACGCCAACTCAACGCGTTCAAACGCTTCTGCAAACATTAATCTAAAACATGAATTTGACCAAAAAACGGGACATAATTTCAATTTTGACTTGGATTATGCTCAATTTCAAACAAATAACGTGACGGATTTGACGATTTATAAAAACGCAGCTAATACGTTCCGCTCTAAATCGCAGCAAAATTTGAAGCAACCCGTTGATATTTTCACAGCGAAAATTGACTATTCGTTGCCGATTGACTCAACTTTTAAAATGGATGCAGGTGCAAAATCAAGTTTTTCTACCATTGACAACCGCCTCGTTTTTTCCCGTGGAGGAGAGGTGTCAAGAGGTGAATCGAATGATTTTTTATATAAAGAAAACATCAATGCAGGTTATTTCAATGTGAGCAAAAAATTGAAAAAATTTGAATTCAACGCGGGTTTGCGCGTAGAACAGACGATTGTATCAGGTGTTTCGATGACAACAAACGTGTTGGATAGAAATTACACGCAATTATTCCCGTCGGCGAGTGCCTTATATCGTTTCGACAAACACATGGGTTTGCAAGCTTCATACAGCAAACGCGTTGACCGCCCAAGTTTTCAGCAGCAAAACCCGTTCTCTTTTTTCGTTGATTCGCTTACTTATACGCGGGGCAATCCGAATTTGAGACCGCAAATTCTAAATACAGCGAAATTGGCCGTTGTTTACGATGGACAACCTTTCGTTAGCGTTGAATACACCAAAACGGATGATGTGATTATTGAAAATGCGCCAATTTTGGAAGGCACTAAGACTTATACGACGGCAGCAAATTTGGCGGCTAATGAAAATTGGACGTTTCAAATCAATGCACCTTTAAACTTTGCGAAATGGATTGATGGATATATTGGTAATCAAGCGATTTATAATGCGTACAATGCTGATTATCAAGGTTATAAATATGAAGCATCGCGTTGGCATTGGTTGGCTTATACGGGTGCGACGATTAAGTTGCCGAAGGAGATTAAGTTTGAAGTCAATGGTTGGTATATGACAAAATTTCTTGAAGAGTTCTTGACGCTTAACCGAATGGGCGGTTTGTTTTTTGGTTTATCAAAAACATTTTTGGATAAACGCGCACGGATTAGTTTTAACTACAACGACGTTCTGTACAGCCAAAAAACGGATGCCATGATTGGTTTTGGGGACGTAAACGTGCATTTCCGCCAACGCAACGACTCGCGCAACGCCCGTTTGTCGTTCAGTTATCAGTTTGGTAATACAAAGGTGAAAGGCAGTCGGAAGCGGTCAGTTGGTTCTGAAAGTGAAACGTCGCGGATTAAAGTGGAATAAAAGGTATTGGTTTTATTTATTTTGCATTCCTTACACGTCAATAACTGATAACAAATAAACAATAACTAAAAGATGAAGAATACAGAATGTGAGCAGACGCGACAAGCAGCAATGCGGGTCGCGTTTCTTATACCCCCTCAGTATTATCTTGCAACGATAATCAAATTTGATAGCAACAGCGTCATGCGTCAATTTGTATTCAATGCCCAATAGGGTAATTTCTGTGATTAGAATACCCAGAAGGTCTTGAAGAAAATGTCTAGCGATTTCTTTATCGGAAAACACTTTTTTGGGTCTTTGACAGTTTTAGCGGCGTCGCGTTTTTTGTCATTCAGAAGGAATCTCTATTTGTTGCATTTTACCCTATTTCGGCGAAAATACACAG
>JAYSRS010000414.1:0-4079 GCA_043720935.1 Saprospiraceae bacterium | reverse complement strand
ATTATCTTTGGTTTAACAAGTATTTCGCTTGCCGCAAATTCATCATTTATCATTCATCATTTCATTAAATATTACGATTTTGGCAACATTCAATTTAACAGTCAACGGCAAAATGCGCCAAGTAGATGCCGACCCGACAACGCCCATGTTGTGGGTATTGCGTGACCATCTTGACTTGCAGGGAACAAAATACGGCTGTGGCGTAGCGGCTTGCGGCGCGTGTACGGTTCACTTAGACGGAACGCCCGTTCGGTCTTGTCAATTGCCCGTTTCGGCGGTCGAAAATCAGCCGATTACGACCATCGAAGGCTTGTCTGAAAAGGGCGACCATCCTGTTCAAAAAGCCTGGTTGGAACACGATGTCGCGCAATGTGGCTACTGCCAAGCGGGGCAAATCATGAGCGCGGCGGCTTTGTTGAAAGCCAATCCAAAACCCACGGATGCGGACATTGACACGTTTATGAGTGGCAATATTTGCCGATGTGCCACCTACACGCGCATCCGAACGGCCATCAAAGCGGCGGCGCAATCATAAAAAAGGTAGCAACGGAGCTTGCTCCGTAAAGCACCTATAACTAAAAACGACTGCCTTTTATACCTCACGGAGCAAGCTCCGTTGCTACCTTCTAAAGCCTAAAATACTGAGG
Source organism: Saprospiraceae bacterium (assembly GCA_043720935.1). GTDB lineage: Bacteria > Bacteroidota > Bacteroidia > Chitinophagales > Saprospiraceae > JAAFJT01. Next base: position 3,432 of record JAYSRS010000414.1, on the reverse strand, counting down.
GGGTGCATTGTCAAAGAAATAAAAATAATCATTATCTAACGCTTAGCGATTGATGTAAAATGAAACAAAAAATGAAGGTTCTAAGCGGCAACCGCCTCACAATTCATCATTTATAAATCATCATTCATTATTTTATAAGTCATTGATAATCAAAAAATTACAGAAAATGAGTAACGTTAAAACATCCTACAATAGACGGTCATTTTTGAAAGCCTCCCTCCTATCGGGCGGCGGCATGATGCTGGGTTTCGACTGGTTGACGAACAACAAATTGGTCGAAAAAATGGCAGTAGATGCCATTAGTGAAGCGGTCAATTTGACCAGCTATATTCAAATTTTGCCCACGGGCGCGATTACGCTCTTTTCGCCAAATCCTGAATTTGGTCAAAACGTTATGACGTCTTTGCCCATGATTTTGGCCGAAGAACTCGATGCCGATTGGAAAAATGTCACCGTCGAACAAGCGACATTCAACGCTAAGTTTGGCCGTCAGTTTACGGGCGGTAGTCAATCTATTCGGCAGTTGTGGCAACCCTTACGCACGGCGGGCGCGTCGGCACGTTATATGCTCGTGGAAGCCGCTGCGAAGACTTGGCAAGTGCCTTCAAATGAGGTGACTACTGAGGGGGGCATTTTGTTGCACAAAGCGAGTGGAAAAACCGCCACTTATGGCAACATGGCGGCTGCGGCGGCTCTAATTCCCGTGCCAAAAGAGGTTAAACTCAAAGCGAATGGCGATTTCAAAATCATCAAAACGCCCCGCAAAAACGTGGAAGGCATGAAAATCGTTACGGGCAAACCCTTGTTCGGTATGGATTATCGGAAAGAAGGGATGCAAATTGCGATGGTTACGCATCCGCCTGCATTTGGTCAAAAACTCAAATCTTTTGACGCAACGGCGGCCAAAGCTATGCCTGGCATCAAGGACGTTTTTAGCATCAAGGTTTACAAGGATGATTACACCAAAGAGATGTTTGACACCCGCACGTTCAATGAACTTGTCGTGGTCGTCGGCAACACGACTTGGGAGGTCATGAACGCCAGAAAAGCTGTAAAAATCGATTGGGAAGGTACTGAAGACGTGACCGAAACGATAAACATTTTTGGTCGAAAAAATGAGGTTTTCATCCCCAGTGCCCTTGAAAATACGGCGACGCACAACCAAAAAATGAACGAATCAGGGTCAAAACCCGCCAAAATGGTGCGAAAAGACGGCGACTCCGAAGCGGCTTTCAAGAACGCCGCGAAAATTATTGAGCGCACCTATACCGCGCCTTTCCTTGCCCACAACTGCATGGAACCGATGAATTGTTTTGCCCACGTCACCGCCGATAAAGCGGAATTGGCTGCGCCGATTCAAGTGGCGGAGTTCATCGAAAAGACGATTTCGGCACGTATTGGCCTACCTATTGAGAAAATTGACATTCAATTTACGCGCATGGGCGGCGGTTTTGGCCGTCGGGCTTATCCGCATTTTATGGTGGAAGCGGCGGTTATTTCGCAAAAAATGAACGTGCCAATTAAGCTCATTTACAGCCGCGAAGATGACATGAGTTACGGCATTTATCGCCCTGCCTACCAAGCAACCTATCGGGCGGCCTTGGATGCGAAGAAAAATCTGATTGGTTTTCACGTCATCGCGGGAGGCATCCCCGAAAGTCCGCTTCATGCAAATCGGTTTCCCGCAGGAGCAATTGACAATTATTTGGCCGAAGAATGGGCGATTCCGTCCAACATAACGATTGGGGCGTTTCGCGCACCGAGGTCTAATTTTATTGCGGGAGCTGAACAGTCTTTTCTCGATGAATTGGCCGAAGCAATGGGCAAAGACCCGATTGAATTTCGCTTAGAATTGCTCAAACGCGCCAAAACCAACCCCGTAGGCAAGGGTAACGACTACGACGCCGACCGTTATGCAGGGGTTTTGGAACTCGTGCGCGACAAATCGGGCTGGGTGAAAGGTAAAAAATCGGGCGTTTCCAAGGGCGTTGCGGCTTATTTTTGCCACAATTCTTATGCGGCACACGTCATTGAATTGTCGGCAAAAAAAGGAAAAGTGGTCGTTGAAAAAGTGACGTCGGCCATTGATTGCGGCGTTATTGTCAATCCGTTGGCGGCAGCAAATATGGTCGAAGGCGCAGTAACAGACGGTGTTGGCAACGCTTTGTACGGCAATTTGACGTTCAAAGACGGTAAAATCGAGCAAACGAACTTGGATAAATACCGCATTATTCGGATGAACGAAGCACCAAAAACAATTAATGTGCATTTTGTTCAAAGCGATATTGCGCCGACGGGCTTAGGTGAGCCGCCGTTTCCGCCCGTTTTTGGGGCAATGGCAAACGCGCTTTACAAGGCAACGGGCAAGCGTTTTTATCGGCAGCCGTTCAATGCTGAAGTGGAAAAACGAAAGGCGTAAAATAATGATGAGTGATGAGTTATGAATGCTTTGTTTCTATAATGTCAATAGAAGTTAATTTTTAATTTTCAACTTTTAGCTTCCTACATTGCCTTTTTGTTTTAACTTCGCCCAAATTTGAACGACGTGGCTCATTAGCTACGCATTCAGTTCAGGAATTAAAAAATTAAAATTAAGAAGTAATTATTTTTAAGTAATTGATTATCAACTAATTGTAAATATAAATTTTAAACTTTATGTTTAATTAATTCCTTCAATAAAAAATATTTTAAACGAAACAGATTTCCTTTTGGCAAAAGTATTTAGAAGATCCAATCAGCCTATCCGCAAAGAACCAGAAGCGGAACACCGTCTTAACCTCCTCATTCGCGTACCCGAAGTTCGCTTGGTGGGCGACAATCTTGAAGAATTGTCTCTACTCGTCGAAGAGACCGTTGCAGTAGGTGTTTATAAAACGTCGCAAGCCCTCGCGTGGGCTCAAAAAGCCGAACTCGACCTTGTCGAAATCACGCCGAATGCCGTGCCGCCTGTGTGCCGCATTACCGATTACCAAAAATTTCTATACCAAAAGAAAAAACGGGAAAAGGAAATCAAGGCCAATACCACAAAAACGGTTATCAAAGAAATTCGATTCACCACCGAAACGGGCGAACATGACATTGAATTCAAAGTCCGTCACGCCATTGAATTCTTGAAAGAAGGCTCAAAAGTGAAGGGTTATGTCCAATTTAAAGGTCGTGGCATTACTTTCCAAGACCGCGGACAGTTGTTGTTGCTCAAATTTATCCAAGCCTTGGATGATTACGGTATTCCCGAAGGCTTGCCAAAAATGGAAGGCAAAAGGATGTTCGTGTTCTTGACACCTAAGAAAAAAAGTAAGTAATTCAAGTTGTTAGTTATTCACGCACTGTTTTTTGCTTCGCAAAAAAGCGTGCGAAGAAATACTTTTAGGAGCGACGTTGTTTTTTGTTTAAAAAATCTTCGATTTTTTAAACAAAAAACAACGTCGCTCC
>JAYSRS010000413.1:0-11862 GCA_043720935.1 Saprospiraceae bacterium | reverse complement strand
GACAATGCGGCTAATTTCTTGAACAAATTGGTCGGCATAAAACGGGTCGCCCGTCGTGATGCTGATGTTTTCGTAGTTCAATGCGTTCGCCGCCTTGTTTGTCCAATTATAAGACCCCGAAATAACGATGTCGCGGTCAATAACGCAAAACTTATTGTGCATCAATTTCTCCGCAATGCGAAAAACGCGCCCACCACACGTTTCTAATCGGTTGATAGTCAAATGTTTATTGATGTCGTCATCAAACAGTAATAGCCGTACTTTGACACCGCTTCGTGCTTTTTGACACACCACATCGAACAACAAACGGTCGGTAAACCATGCCACCGCGAGGTCAATTTGGCTGTCGGCAGCCATCAGTCGGCGGTGGATTTCTGATTGGATATTTTCGAAATAGGCTTGGGTTTCCATGTTTTGGAGTGATAAGTTATAAGTGATGAGTGATAAGTTGGGCGGTTTTTATGCTTTGTGATACGTTTTAATGCCTTTCAAAGTTTCGATTTTGAAGGTTCTACTATCTTTTGTCTAAACAAACAGCCTTGAAAACCGACGTTTTCAAGGCTGTTGCCGTTTTATACTGAGGGGTCAATTAGCTAAATAATCCTACCACATCATCGCGTGTCAACGCCTTCACGAAGCCCGCTTCTACGTGTACGATGTCTGCCGCGAGGGCTTTTTTCTTTTGTTGGAGTTCCAAAATTTTCTCCTCCACGGTGTCACGACATATCATTTTGTAGGCAAAAACGGGTTTTTCTTGGCCAATTCTATGCGTTCGGTCAATCGCTTGTGCTTCGACGGCAGGATTCCACCACGGGTCAACGATGTAAACGTAGTCCGCCGCCGTCAAATTCAGACCGACGCCACCCGCTTTCAAACTCATCAAAAAGACGCGTACCGAATCGTTGTTTTGGAAACGTTCGACACGTTCTTGACGGTCGGTTGTCGAGCCGTCGAGGTATTCGTAGGGAATGTGCAGCTTGTCGAGTTCCTTTCTGATGAGGTCGAGCATCCCTAGAAATTGCGAAAAAACCAGCGTTTTATGCCGTCCGCTGTCCTCTTGAATGCGGGGAATTAGCTCTGCCAGTTTAACTGATTCGTGGCCAAAATCCTCTTTTTCGTTCAAAATTGCGGGAGAATCGCAAATCTGGCGCAATTTCATCAAGCCCTCCAAGATGTAAACGCCCGCTTTGTTCATGCCTTCGGCGTCAATTTTTCCTAATACCAAATCGCGGTATTTGTCCTTGAAAGCGTCGTAAACCCGCCGTTGTTGCTTCTCCATATCGCAAAAAATGACGGATTCCATTTTTTCGGGCAACTCCTTCGCCACTTCCTCTTTTGTTCTCCGAAGGATGAACGGATACACCAATTTTCTCAATTGTTTGGTCGCATTCATGTCTCTATCGCGGTCAATCGGCATGGCAAATTCTTTTTTGAAAAATTCGACATTGCCCAACATTCCAGGGTTTAAAAAGTCCATTTGCGAATACAAATCAAAGACATTGTTCTCAATCGGCGTGCCTGTCAAGGTCAAACGGTTGCCTGATTTCAGTAATTTGACGGCTTTCGTAGCGAGTGCGTCGGGGTTTTTAATGGCTTGCGATTCGTCCAAAATGACGTAATTGAAGTCAATGTCCCGCAAATCTCGAATGTCTGACCGTACCGCCCCGTAGGTCGTAATCGTCAAAGCATGGTTTTTAATGTCCTTCAAAATCGAGCGGCGACCTGTGCCGTAGTAAACCAAAATGCTCAATTCGGGGGCAAATTTTTCACATTCTTTTTGCCAATTGAAAACGAGGGATTTTGGCACAACGACCAAATTTGGCTTATTTGGCTTGGATTGCGCTTGTTTTTGCAGGAAAGTAATGGCTTGAACGGTTTTACCCAAGCCCATATCATCGGCCAAAATGCCGCCCCAACCAAATTCGTCGAGGAAGTTGAGCCAGTTGTAGCCCGACACTTGATACCCCCTCAGTTCGGCGATAGAATTTTTCGGTAAGGTAACGTCGTCAATTTGCTCAAAATTCTGCAAACGGCGGCGTTTTTCGCGGAGCTTTTCAAACACTTCACTGCCGTCAATTTCACCGTACAATTCGTCAATCAATGAGAGGTGAAAATTCGACATACGTAGCGTGTCGCCTTTGCCTAGCGTCCCCATTTTCAAGACGGAGGCGTATTTTTCAATCCATTCTTGCGGCAAAATGCCCAAAGTGCCGTCGCCGAGGCGTATGTAATGTTGCTTGTTGAAAATCGCTTTCCGCACGTCTTTGAGGGCAACGGATTGCGCGCCAAAACTGACCAAAATTTCAAGGTCAAACCAGTCAATGCCTGTGCTTGCTTTGATGTTGATTTTAGCGCGATTTGGATTGTATTTTAGCTTATGTAATTGAGCAAAACCGAGGACTTCAATACCCGCATCTTTGAGCTTATCGAAGGCCGTAAAAAACCATTCATTTTCAAATAACTCATTGATACCCAATTGAAAAGACGCAGGATTGTTGCGCGCTTGAAGGGTGAACGACGGGTGCAAAGTGGCTAAAAAATCACGCGCCAAAGCCTCTTTTTCATCGTTGCGATAGACGAGCGTCATGACGGTATTTTCTTCCGTTTTTTTACCGATTTTACGCGTTTTTTCGGTTGTTTCAAACACCATTTGTTTCAAATGATTGTTCATCCGAAATTCCTTTAATTCACCGTCGTAGTCGTAGGCAAAAACGGGTGTCAGCGTCAACGTTTCTTCGGTTTCAGTCAGATAAATTTTTGGTGAAAAGAGGGCTTCGCCTTCGGCTAAATCAACGGGAACGTTCAATTCGACGTTGTGCAAATTCATCAAAGGCAAGGTAAAGTCGGATAAAAACCCCGCTAATTCAGTCTTTTTTACGCGAATCGCGTCAATATCAGGGAATAAATCAAGCGTTTGAACGGCCCGTTCATTGAGCAAAGTTAGACCCGCTTCGGTTTTATAAATCCATTCCGTTTTGCGGCGGCTTGGGTTAAACGGAAAAACGAGTTCTTCGTCAACGCGTACTTTTGGCGTCAAAACGTAGTGCGTTTCTTCTTCGTCAAGCGAAAATTCCACGCTCCCGCGACCCCTCAGTATTTCAACAGAATCTAGGTTCGATTGCTTTAAACTGTTGTCCGTCGAGTTCAAACCGTTGAAAATAAAGTTTTTTTTGTCGGGCAAAAGCCGAAAAAGCGTCTCTAATTCACGGCCTACCAAGCGACGCAAGGCCGTTTTTTGCTCCATATTTGTCAAATTGTGGCGGTGCAACACCCAGCCACGCGGCAATTCAGGATGAATTTCGTACAATTTTTTGGTCATTTGCTCGGGTTGCAAACGCCGAATGCTTTGCATAATTTCGGCGTCTTCGTGGTCAACGACTTGCATTTCCTCCAAATTAAACGTCTTCATACCCACGTTAATCTCTTGCAAACGACCCGAAATTTTATCTTTTTTCCACTTCGCCAAGACGGCACTCAACTTGAAATCAATGATGTTTTCCTTCGGTTCTTCCACGGCAAACGGGTTGTACGGGTTGTATTTTACCTCGTCGGAATTGGCCAGTAATTCATCAAATTTAATGACATAAATCACCACATTGTCTTCTTCTTCGGCAATTTTTGCTTGATTTATCGTGAAGGCGGGGCTTGCTTTGAGTTCTTGAAACACCTTTTTTTGCAAGCCTTTCCAGTCCTGTGCGGTGTTGATTTTAACGAGCGTTTTGTCCTTCGGAATGAGGGTTAGAATGCCGTTTTTGATTTCGGTTGTGAACAGCCGTTGCGCCTTGTCGTCGTCTGCCGCATAGCCGTATTCAAGGAGTTGCCGCTTTTTTTCTTTGCCAAGGGTTGGGATAACTTCAAACGGTTTTTCGCCAAAAATGCGTCCAAAATGGATAAAAGCGGCCACTTTATGGCTGCACAGCTTAGAAAAACGTTGCTCACAATTACAAGCCGTTGAGTATTCGCCACTTTCGGACGTAATCGCCACGTCGTAATCACGAATGCGGTAATTAGCTTGTTTGTCGTCATAGTCTTTGAGTTTGATGCCCGTTTTCATATTGGCAAAATGCATCCCCTCAGTATAAGCCCGTTGTTCGGCGTATTTTTGGAGAAAACGCGACGTAATCGGCTCATGCACAATCGCTTCTTTTTTTGGATTGAAACTTTGTTTTAAGACATCAGCGTTGAGGTGCAACAAGGCTGCAACAATATGCTTACAAGCGCCGTCAATGCAATTGCACTGTGCAGCGATGGCTTCTTTATCAAAATCGTGGATGGAAACGCGGTAACTTTCCACGTTGTCGGGTGCTTGTACGCGGTACGTGACCTTCGCTTTTTCAGTATCAAGGCGCAAAACTTCAATTTTTCCGCGTATCATAATGTCGCGTCCGCGATGCTGAACGTTGGCAGGGAAGTTCCGATTAATAAAATTTTCTATATGCTGACTCATGTGCGGTGTTGTAACAATTAACGTGTCTTTGAAAGTGATGGATAAACGCTTTTTTTTTCAATTTTGGAAATTCCGCAAAAGTACCGATTAGTTGTTATCCAAAGAAGAAAAAAGGAAAATTCCGTACAGAGATTTTTTAGAATGGAAAAGTTTTGGGAATTTTGGGGAGGAAAACAGCCTCCCTCAGTATTTTGAGCATTTGGAAGTTGATTTTTAGGAAATTTCATAGGTTTGTGTTTTTAAAATAATTACTCGACAAGATGGTCTTTTATGGAACATAACGCGGTGTTCTGATGGGGTTTATAATGTTGCGTATAGCTCTTGCAATTACAATGGTACTTTCCAGATAACGCTTAAAAGTCCAATTAATTGATTACTAAAATACCCATAATTATAAACGCTTGATTATCAACAAGATAATCAAGCGTTTTGTCCTTAAAAAAGGGAAAAGTACTGAGGGGGTATCAGATTTGCGAAATCCTTAAAATTTCGTACGTCTGCGCGCTATTTTACGCGCTCAATTATCAAACAACGCCTCAATTGACCGATTCTCATGCGTGTTACGGATGGCTCGTGCGAAGAGTTTAGCAGTTGATAACACTTTGATTTTAGGCGATTCTTGTTGGAGCGGCATTGTGTCGCAAACAACGAGTTCTGTTAAAACCGAATTGTTGATATTATCGAACGCTTTACCCGACAAAACGGCGTGCGTTACCATTGCCCGAACGCTTTTCGCGCCTTTTTTCATAATCACTTCGGCAGCCTTACAGAGCGTTCCCGCAGTGTCCACCATGTCATCAACTAGGACGACGTCCATACCTTCCACGTCCCCAATAACGTTCATTTCGGCAATTTCATTGGCTTTTTTGCGGTATTTTGAGCAAGTTATGAAGTCGCGCTCCATGATTCTAGCAAAATTTCGAGCGCGTTTGACGCCACCTAAGTCGGGCGAGGCGAACAAAACATTAGACAAATCTAGTGTGCGTAAGTAATTGACAAAAATCGGTTCGCTTTTCAGATGGTCAACGGGAATATCGAAAAAACCTTGAATTTGGTCGGCGTGTAAATCCATCGTCATCAAGCGATTAACGCCTGCCGCTTGGAGCATATTGGCAATCAATTTGGCGGAAATCGGCACACGCGGCTTGTCTTTGCGGTCTTGTCGGGCGTAGCCAAAAAACGGAATAACCGCCGTAATGTACCCCGCCGAAGCGCGTTTTGCGGCGTCAATCATCAACAATAATTCTAATAGATTGTCGGCAGGTGCGAAGGTGGATTGAATGAAAAAGACAAATTCACCGCGCACACTTTCGTTGATAACAGGCTGCATTTCGCCGTCCGAGAAGCGGAGAACTTCCAAGTCTCCAAGTTTAGTGTCGTATTCATAGGCGATTTTATCGGCCAAATAACGGGAGCAAGTTCCCGAGAAAAGTTTTATTTCAGAAGCCATAACTGGTTGACAATTAATGGATAATGAATAATGGATAATGACTAATCATTAATGGTTAATGAGTAATAGTTGAACACTACTCACGAGTCATTAACCATTAACCATTAACCGTTAATCATTAACACGTGAAAATATCTAATGTTTGAAAGGGCAAAATTAGGTCGGCATATCCGTTTAGCGGGTCTAAAACGTGGCTTTTTTGGAAATTTTATTTTTTTAATTTAAAACGGAATCATCGGTTGATTATCGCTACTCATTATTTCACTACTCGTGGGCGTGATGGTGGACATTTCGCACGTTTCGCACGACGCACTTTGGGTAGTGATGGATTTAACAAAAAAGTCATGTATTGCTTCGTATTCGTCGTGTCGTTTCTTTACACCTGACTTTAAACGCGATATGTCGGACTCAATGATACACCGATTGAGCCGCAACAACGGCGTGATTCAAATCAACTTCGGCACATCATTTTTGGACGAGAAAGCCCGAAAAGACATCGAAATCAAGCAAAAAGAAGTCGGAAAACTGTTGGAACAAAAAGGCTTAAAACCCGACGACAAAGCGGCTATTCTGATAGCGATATTGAGAAAATTTGTTACAAAAATGTTTGGCGCGTGTGGAATGAAGTGGAGAAAAAATAAGGTTCTCTCATACGAATGGGCCACTGATTGGACGGATGGGGCTGATTTACGCTGATTTTCTTTATGAAATCATAAAGAAAAATCTGTGTAAATCAGCCCCATCCGTCCAATCAGTGACCCATTCGTCGTCTAAAAAATCCGACATCTATTCGTTCACCGCCGTCACGATGTATTGATAATCCAAGGACGTATCATCTGAAACGGTGACTTTAAAACCCGCAAGCCGCAACTCTTTTTCGACCAAAGCCAACGGCACTTTCGCGCTCACGGGTGGGCCAACGGGAATCGTTTTTTCTTTATAATCGACAATCAGCACCAAACCGCCTTTCGACATACCCTGCCGCAAGCGTTGCATATAAGCGATACGGTCGCCTATGTACATATACGTGTTGACGATAATGACGGCGTCGGCCTCGCCTTTTTTCAGTTTTGGATTGTCGGTGTCCACCAAACGGGCCTCAAAACGGCTGCGTAATTCGGCGGGCAGTTCTTTTTTCGCGCTGTCCATAAGCGACACAAAACGTTGGTCAATGTCGAGGGCAATCGTTTTTTTAGCTTTTGGAATGACGCGGAAGGCAAAAAAGCCCGTTCCTGCCCCCAAATCCACGACGGTTTTGTTGCTCAAATCGCCGAGACGGTTGATGACCATATCGGGTTTTTGCCATATCAAACGGTCGCGGCTGTTGTAATCGGCCACTAAGTCGTCGAAATTGCCATTTTTTTTATGGCCATTTTGACCCGCCGAGGAAGTGTCCGACGTTTGATAGCCGCCTGGCCGTTCGCGGTTTTGTTGACAAGCTGCCGCCGCCAAGGTGAGTGCGAAAAGGAAAAAGATATTTATCGTTTGCTTCATACTTCGTTATCTAACTATTCGGTCAAAGATAAAACGTCTGTACGAATTTTTGGGCATTGTGGGCTACGTTTCCGAAATTTTCCATCTTTAAAGGCATTAATTGCACATTTTCAAGCAAAAATACTGAGGGGTAGCACTTTACGACAACGGCACATTGATTAATCTGATACGACAGATTAACGCTGATTTTTTAGGGATACACGATAAAAATTAGTGCAAATCAGCCTAATCAGTTCAATCTGTGGCCCATGTCGTGCAAAATGTACAGTAGTATTAGCGCAACTATAAAAAATCAAAAAGCAGCATTCCGATTCAATCAGAATGCTGCTTTTGTGGTAGCGCGACTTTAAAGTTGCTTTACTTGCGTGGCTAGTCTTTTTCGATATTGCCACTACCCGATACCTTGGTTTTAACCGCCGTCGCATTACCCGAATAGCTAATATCTCCCGAACCGCTTGTACGGGCGTCAATAGATTCATCGGCGTTGCAACTGATACTGCCAGAGCCAGAAACCGACGCTTCAACAGCTTTACTTTTGAGTTTTTTGGCGTCTATATCGCCCGAACCCGAGACGTGATAATCGGCTTTATCCGCCTTTCCCGTTAGTATCAAACCGCCCGAACCTGCAATTTTTGTGGACAATTCACCAACCGCAATGCTGTCAACTCTGATGTCACCCGAGCCGCCGACTCTGATTTTTAACGTTCTAGCCGTCAAGCCTTTTTCTACGTTGATATTGCCTGAACCCGTAATGTCTAGCATCATTTTGTCGCCTGACAAAGCCGTTTCAGCCGTCAAATCGCCCGAGCCACTGATTTCTAAGTGCTCGACCGTCGGCATTTCGACGTAAATATTGAGTTTTTCAAAGCTCAAATTCCCCGAACCTTGTTTGATTTTAATCTTCAAAGTGCCTTCTTCGACAACCGTTTCCAATACCTCCGCAATGTTTTTTTGCGCTTCAACTTCGACCTTGAAAGTCGTGCTTTGCTTCACAAACACATTAGCAGATGTCATTACATCAATGCTTTTAAAATCTTTGACATCGCGGGTTGTGCGTTCAACCGCGCCCGTGCCTTTGATGCGTTTGCCTTCAAATAAACCAAGTCCGTCGTCGCAGCTTGTCATTAAAAAAGAAAGTGCCAATAAACCGAAAATTACTTTTTTCATTTTTCTATTTTTTTTGTTTTGATTTAAAATACCTTGTTGATTTTTATTGCTTTCCTTATCAGATGTGAAGTTGAAAAAAAAGGTTACAGCCCGTTGTTAAAAAAGTTTTTTTCAATAAAAATAAAAAAAATGCTGCTTTTACCTCACGCCGCGCTTGGAATGCCCTTATTCTTTGTAAGCTATTGGTTAATCGAATTTTGTTTTTTAGAGTTGCGCTTTCATAAGTTATATTTCCCATGCGGCGTAGCTGCAAAATCTCGGTAATACTCAACTCTACTGAAAACGCCGAAGATTTTTAAAACGCCTATTTTCACCCTGAATACGCCTCAAATTCGTTAGGATTTGCACGTTTATAGGAAATATAGAACGGGCTTTTTCCTCGAATCCGTAGGATGCGCACGTTGAAACAGCTCATTATTAACGTTCGACTCCTACGGAGTCGGTGAAAATCATTCATTTTGATTTCTATAAATGTGCAAATCCTAACGGATTTGGGGCGTATTCGGGATAAAATGCCTGTTCAAAAAATCTTCGGCGTTTTCAGGGATTTTCACTAATTTAGACGCCAATCACAAGGTTTTTTTACAAATTTTAAGTGAAAAATGGTTCTAAATCCGTGTTAATCTGTGTAATCTGTGTAATCTGTGTAATCTGTGGAGACCTAAGTCGTTACAAAAAATCCATTGCAACATGAAAAAATGTCTCTTTTTTATGCTCATTCTTTTAGCCGTAAAAGTCTATGGCCAAGATTTTCCTCAACAAAAAAATTGAGGCTAAAATCAGTAAAGTCACCGTTTTTTTGAGTGGCGCACAGGTGCAACGCACGGCAACGGCGAGCCTTCCAGAGGAGCAGATTCCTGTCTCAACAGACAAGCAAATTGACGTCGATTTTGAAGCAGAAGATGCCATTTTCGATAAAATAAAAGGCCGTTTGACGTGGAAATTGGATTTGAAACCGTCGGAAGAGCGGAAGCAAAAATTTTCTTATTCCGTCAAACACCCTGCGGATTGGAATGTTAATTTGGAGTAATTTTCCCCCTAAATAGTCCTTCATATTAATACTGTCGGGTTTTGAATTTTTGAAAGTGCTATTGACGGGGTGACTTGAAGTCACCCCGTCAATTCTACCCTAAAATCAACCCCACATGATTAATATGAAGGACTACTAAACTCATAATTTAAAAAGGGTTTAGGGAATTTGTAAAATTTAACTTACCCAAAATCCCGAAGGGATTGAATGTGAATAACCGTAGGTGAAACCTACGGATTCACTACCAAACGTGTTTCCAACTCCGAAGGAGTTGAATGTGGACATCGCTTTCAAGTTTAATCATAAAGTATTGACATTCAACTCCTTCGAGTTGAAAAGCCATTTCACATCTTCCGTAGGTTGCACCTGCGGTTATTCAAATTCAATCCTTTTAGGATTGTAAAAGCGGGTAAATTATATTTTACAAATTCCCTTAATACTTTGATAATCAATTTTTTACAGAAAAATAGACCCCCTCAGTAAAAATGAGAAACCGCTTTGCAAATTTCATTTTGCAAGGCGGTTTGTGAATCGTGTTAAAGAAAGGTACTATACGGCTGCGGGATGCTCATATTGTTTATTGATGCCTTTTTCTAATAGCTGTTTGTTTAATTTTTCAAAAGTAATTTCACCAAACCAAAACTTTTGGCGCAACTGCTTGTGTTGCAACATTCTGATGAATCCTTTAACTGTTTCACTGTCAGAATTGATGACCCGCGTTTCTTTTTCTTCGATTACGTCTTCCATTTTTTTATTTTTGAACAAAGTTAAGCGCGTTTTCGTAATCGTACATTTTTTTTACACAAAATTAGACCCCTCAGTAAAAACGGCATTTTAAGATAAAAAAGCCCCAATTCGATAATAGCGAATTGGGGCTTTTTCATAAATTTGAACAAATACCGTGTTTACATTTTCACAAACGGATGATTGCTCACCACGGGAATATTCAAACCAATTAATTTGACAATATCTTTCAAATAAGGCCGTTCTTCCGCTTCGCAAAATGAAATCGCTATACCTTCTGCGCCCGCCCGACCCGTCCGACCGATGCGATGCACGTAAGTTTCGGGAATATTCGGCAATTCGTAGTTGATAACGAAGGCCAAATCGTCCACGTCAATACCGCGTGCCGCAATGTCAGTTGCCACCAAAACGCGGGTTTTTCGAGATTTGAAATTGCTCAAAGCTGTTTGTCGAGCGTTTTGCGATTTATTGCCGTGGATGGCCAATGCGCCAATATTTGTCCGTGCCAAGGCTTTTACGACTCTATCTGCCCCGTGTTTTGTCCGTGTAAAGACCAAAACGGAGTCCATTTTGGGATTTTTCAACAAATGCAGCAAGAGGTGAATTTTCTCGTTTTTTTCCACAAAATACACCGATTGTTCAATTTTTTCGGCGGTAGAAGAAACGGGCGTTACTTCCACTTTTTTCGGATTTTTCAAGATGGTTTGCGCCAATTTCATGATAACGGGCGGCATTGTAGCCGAAAAAAACAAGGTCTGACGCTGTTCGGGCAACAATTTTATAATGCGTTTAACATCGTGAATAAAACCCATATCAAGCATTCTATCGGCTTCATCCAGTACAAAAATTTCTAATTGTTTTAAGCTCACAAATCCTTGATTGATAAGGTCAATCAGTCGGCCTGGCGTCGCAACGAGGACATCAACGCCGCGTTTGAGCGACTCGACTTGGCTGTGTTGCGACACACCGCCAAAAACAACAGTATGACTAATTTTCGTAAACCGTCCGTAGGCGCGGAAACTTTCGTCTATCTGAATCGCCAATTCTCTGGTGGGCGTCAAAATGAGGCTTTTTATAGCAGGTTTTGCTTGAAATTGCTTTTTTGAGAGCAATTGGAGTATCGGAATCGCAAAAGCGGCGGTCTTACCCGTTCCCGTTTGTGCGCAGCCTAACAAATCAGTTCCGCGCAAAACGATAGGAATTGCTTGGGCTTGAATCGGTGTGGGTTGGGTATAACCTTCGTATTTGAGTGCTTTATGTATCGGCTCTATTAAATCTAATTCTTGAAAAGTCATGCTCTGATTTTAATGATAAATTGTATGCTAAAAGTCTTGTGTCGGTCACAATTGTTTTTCGGCGGCGCAAAGGTGCATTTTTTTTATGACAAAACGTATAGGTGACTTAGGTCGCCTATACGTTTTGAAACTGTTTTAAAATTTTACGCACTGTGTTTTCGCTACGCTCGAAAGGCATATGAAGATTTTTTTTAGGAGCGCGCGCGTTTTTGAAGTAAAAATCGAAGATTTTTTA
>JAYSRS010000412.1:0-11866 GCA_043720935.1 Saprospiraceae bacterium | reverse complement strand
TAGCTGCCAAATCTCAGTAATATTTCACCTACTAACAATTTTTTACGCGGTGTAACCGCAAAATCGTTTGTTTTGCGGTTACACCGCATAGAAAATAGAGCCTATGTGCTTAGTGTTACCGAGATTTTGCAGCTACGCCGCAACTTGACATCTCAAAGCGAAAATTATTATTTTACTTCCACGCTCAATATTCAAAGCCGCAAATATCAATTATTTGTCGAAATTACGTAGAAAAAGATGGACGAGCGAAACCGCGCCGCAAAAGGATTTATTCGCCTACTTTGCCTATTTTCGCCCCTTCAAATTTGATAATCAATTATTTATAGAAATATATGAAAAAAGTATCACTGCTTTTAGCCTTCATTTTTACGTTGATTACGGCCTCAAAAGCCCAACAAACCGTCTCCATTTTCGGAACTGTTACTGAGGGGGGAACGGCAACACCGATTGAATTTGCCGTCGTTTTTTTGAAAGAAACCAATAAAAACGTCGAGACAAACGCGGCGGGGGAATACGCAATTAACGTGCCGTCGGGTCGGGCGGTGACACTTCAAATCAGTAGAGTTGGTTACAAAGAGGCCAAAATTCCTCTCGAACCCATGCGCGAAGGGACGCAACGCCGCATTGATGTGGCCTTAGTGTCTATCACTTCGCAGCAAGAAGTTGTTGTGAGAGACACGCGCCTTCGGGACAACGGCATGGTGCGCGAAGACATCAAAGATTTTCGCCTTTTGCCGACCACAACGGGCAATTTAGAGTCCGTTTTGCCGCATATTGCGTTGGGAACAAACTCGGGTTCGGGCGGTGAATTGACGTCTCAATACCAAGTTCGAGGTGGTAATTATGATGAAAATTTGGTGTATGTCAACGATTTTGAGATTTATCGGCCACAACTCATTCGGGCGGGACAGCAAGAGGGTTTGACCTTCGCAAATGCTGATTTAATGCGCGATTTGTCGTTTTCGTCGGGCGGTTTTGAGGCAAAATATGGCGATAAAATGTCGTCCGTTTTGGACATCAAATACAAGCGGCCCGACTCGTTTCATGCGTCCGTAGCGGGTAGTTTTTTGGGCGGTTCTGCCCATATTGAAGGCTCAAAACGCATCGGTACTGAGGGGTATCGCCGCTTCCGTTATTTGATTGGTGCGCGGTACAAAACGACGAAATATTTGCTCGGCTCACTTGACGTAATGGGTGAATATGTGCCTAATTTTGCCGATATTCAAGCGTATTTGACGTATGATTTGTCAAAAAGCTGGCAAATCGGCCTTTTGTCAAATTACAATTTAAGTGCTTATAATTTCAAGCCCGAAAGTCGGACGGCGGCTTTTGGCGTTATCAATTTTACGCTCGGTATTCAGACCGCTTTTGATGGTCAAGAGCGCGACCGTTTTGAAAATGGTATGACAGGAATTTCGCTTACGTACTTGCCCGATAGAAAGAAAAATCCTTATTTCTTAAAGTTCCTCGCCTCGCGTTTTCAAAGCCGCGAAACGGAGGGCATAGATATAATTGGTACTTATACGATTGGTCAAGTCGAAACAAATCCGAATGCTCAAAATGCGGGAAAAATCGTCGATGTTTTGGGCGAAGGTGTTCAGCATCAATACGTTAGAAATAATTTATGGTCAGCCGTGACGAACATTGAACACAAAGGCGGCTTTGAAATTCAAGGAAAACAGACCCCCTCAGTTGCTTCGTCCCTCGCAATGACAACCGTAACAAATTTTATACAATGGGGCGCAAAATTTCAGTCGGAGCAAATTGAAGACAAAATAAACGAGTGGGAACGCCTCGATTCGGCTCTTTATTCGCTGCCTTTCGATACGACGAAATTGAACATTCGCAATGTTTACAAAACGCGTAACCCATTGACATCCAATCGTTTATCGGCGTTTGCTCAAAATACATTTACGTGGCGCCGTGATTCGGTTGGTGAATTTCAAGCGACTTTTGGCGTTCGCTCAACTTATTGGAGCATGAACGACGAAGCGACGATAACACCGCGTTTGCAATTGGCTTACAAGCCTTTAAATGGTAAAGATATTTCGTATAGGTTGTCGGGTGGTTTGTATTATCAGCCGCCATTTTATCGAGAATTGCGTGCGCCAAACGGCATTGTCAATAAAAATGTGCTGGCGCAAAAATCGGCACAAATCGTAGCGGGTATGACTTACGATTTTTCGATTGGCCGATTGCGGCGCATTCCGTTTAGATTTATTACAGAAATTTATTACAAAAAATTATGGGATTTAGTAACGTATGACGTTGAAAATGTACGCATTAGATATGCAGGTTTAAATAATGCGACGGGCTACATCGCGGGTTGGGATATGCGCGTCAACGGCGAGTTTGTCCCGGGAGCAGAATCTTGGATAAATTTGTCGTTCCTTCGGGCGCGGGAATCGCTCGACGGCATTCAGCACAAGCAACGCGACGTGGGTGACCCCGAAGGAAAAAATGTGGCTGATGTACCGCGTCCGACCGACCAAACGATGACGCTTTCGGTGTTTTTTCAAGATTATTTGCCCAAAAATAAGAATTTTAAAATGCACCTCAACACGACAATCGGCACGGGTTTGCCCTTCGGTTTGCCACAAAACAATGATGTTTATCGCAATACGTACCGACTGAAACCGTATCACCGCGTGGATTTAGGCTTTTCGTTTTTGATGTGGGATAGAGAATGGACCGCTAGAAAACCGCATCATTTTCTTCGATTTACGCGTCAAACATGGATGAGTTTGGAAGTATTCAACCTCATGGCCGTCGCTAATGAAGCCTCAAAAACGTGGGTTAAAACGATTTATAACACGCAATTTGCGATTCCCAATTATTTAACGTCAAGGCGGATAAATTTGAGAATTCGGACGGATTTTTAAATATCAAACAATGACATTACGCACCGAATTGCCCCTTTCAAAAGCCGCTTTCGATATTAATTACCAAACGCCGATGCTTGGTATTGGCTCTTGTTTTGTAGAAAATATCGGTCAAAAACTGGTGGATAGGCAGTTGCCGTTTCATCAAAATCCGTTTGGCATCGTTTACAACCCCCTCAGTATCGCGGCCCAATTGGACATTTTGACGACCGAAAAACGGTTCGTAGAAAGTGATTTGGTGGAGATAAATGGCTTGTTTCACTCGTGGTTGCATCACGGTTTTTATTCAGATGAAGACGTTTTTTCGACTTTAAATAAAATAAATAGTTCAATTGACGACGCCCGTTTATTCTTAAAAAATACCAAACATTTGTTCCTAACTTTTGGTTCGGCAACGGTTTATACCCTCAAAACGACGGGCGAAACCGTTGCGAATTGCCACAAAGCACCCCCTCAGTATTTTCAGAAAAAAAGGCTGTCAACGACCGAAATTATCGCCGCTTTTTTACCTATTATTGAAAAATTATCCGCACAAATCATTGATTTACAAATAATTATAACCATTAGCCCCGTGCGTCATGTACGCGATGGTTTGATTGAAAATAATTTGTCCAAAGCCACTTTATTGTTAGCTGCCGATGAATTAGCGCAAAAATTGCCCAATGTCTCCTATTTTCCTGCCTACGAACTCCTCATTGACGACCTCCGCGATTACCGTTTTTTTGAGCGCGATATGATGCACCCGACCGCACAAGCGATTGACTACGTATGGCAATTTTTTAGCGACACTTATTTTTCAGAAGATACGAAAACGGTGGTGCGGGAAGTGGAAAAAATCAAGGCGATGCAAGCACATCGGCCACTAAAAGGGTCAAATACTGAGGGGGTCAGAAAATTTCAAGAATCTTTAATTTTGAAGATTGCGGAGACTGAAAAACAGTTTCCGTTTTTATCATTTTGAATTTGGTACTTCAATAGGAGAATGCTGATTTTCATATTTATCAATCAAAATTGACAAAATTTTCAATTCATCACCTTCAATTGTTCCCAATCGAGCGTCAAAAATGACTTCCAAGCGACTCAACGCATTTTGATAATCTGTTTCTGTTTTAATGATTTTTAGATTCATTTTTTCAAATTTTAACGTTACACTTTACGCGTTAATTGTCTAACTGTAACACGACTTTTAGGTCGTGAAATGTGCAAAAATACGTGATTTAAACGACCTGAAGGTCATTTTACGTTTACGACTAAGTTTTCATAACATTTCCACAATCTCCGAAGCCGTCACCGTCGGCATTTCGGTCTCGTGGAGATACGTCAAAACCTGTTTATAAATCTCTAAATACGCTTCAAAACGAAACGGCGAAAATTCTCGATTGTGCCATAAAAGGCTCAAAATAGCGTCTTTACGATTGTTATCTAAAAATGATATGATGGTTTTAGCCACTTCTGATTCAGGCATTTTCATATAGTGTGCCATCGTCCCATCCATGATATTGAGTGGCGTGACGACTAGATTCATCGCTCGTTTTTTCTCAAAATCGTAAGGCGAAAACGGCAATCCATAGCTGTTTCTAAAACCAAATTGCTCCGCAAAACCGAGGCTTGCATCCAATTGAATAGCCGCTTTTTCCATCGTTTGCCACGCTTCGGGCAATTGAAATTTTAGAAAATGATAGCGATTTGAACGAATTTTATCTATGGGCAATTTATTTAATTCCGAAGGAAAATCCGAATGCTCAAACGCCGATTTATGCAAACCAATTTCAGATTTTTGGGCTTTAATGTTGCTAAATAATTGCTGAATTTTAGGCGACTGAACATCATAATCCGCATGAAACACCCCCTCAGTATTTTCCCGTTTTTGAGGCAAAAACCACCCTTTTTCCGTCAAAAAAAAGAAAGTAGAGCGGACATCGTAAGCGGAATGCAGCTTCAAAATGGTATCAATATTATACCATGCAGGCTGACGCATTGCCTCCAAAAGCAATAAATGTAAGAGTTTATCGAGCCGAAAATTTTTAGCCGCCCACACCCCTTCCGTTTTCCAAGCACTGTACAAACCATCAATGTCGTGCGTCAAAAACACGGCACTCCCCCGCGATTTTGATGCTAAATGAGCGAGTTTTGCTTGATTTCCTAGGAAAAAATTGATAATCCGCTGAACTGTATTGTCTGTAATCAACCCCGTTTGAGCTTGCCAACTTGCAGAGAATGGATAGCGTTGATGCCCGTCGAGCGACGTTGAGCCGTATTCTTGAAGACAATTTACGAGGTAAAAAATAGGTGCGAAGTAATCTGTTTTATTATTGGTTTTAGCGTCAATGTTAGGAAGATTTAAAATATTACTAAGATTAATATGTCCACTCAAATCAAAGTCTTTGCGGTCTATTTTTTTATAAAATTCAAAATCCAAATACACATCAGAATCAGAGAATTTTGAGACCATAAAATCAGCATTTTCAGCCGTTTTTAGATACTCAAAAACGGCCTGTTTGTTGGCCGCAATAAGGTCAAAAACCCAACGAATCGGGGCCGAAAAAGGCTGATTTTGTTCAATGTAAATGTTCAATTGAGTGCTGCTTTATGCGTAATAAATGAAGAATTTATATTTCTATTTTTCTAAATTTTGCTACTTTAAAAAGCGAAAAGCCTTAAAAATGCGTAACTTTTAAGACTTTTTACTTGTTTTTGATTAAACCAAACCTTCTCTCAACAAATCATGCAAATGTATCATGCCAACGTATTTGCCACCGTCCAAAACGACTAATTGCGTAATACTCGACGCGCGCATTTGCTGCAAGGCTTCAACGGCCAAAACATCGGCTTCAATCGTTTTGGGATTCGATGACATCATATCCACGGCTTTGACGTTTTGAACGTCCATGTCGCGCTGCAACAACCGCCGCAAATCGCCGTCCGTAATCACACCTATTATATCGTGTTGTGCATTCAAAACCGCCGTTGCGCCGAGCCGTTTTGAGGTCATTTCAAGAATCGTTTTTTTCAAACCATCTTGCTCAAATACTGAGGGGGCTTCGTGTTGCGGAAAAATGTCGCGCACCCGTAGGTACAACTGCTTGCCGAGCGCGCCGCCAGGGTGAAATTGAGCAAAATCTGCCGACGTGAACCCGCGCAAGGCTAGTAAACTCGTCGCCAAAGCATCGCCCATGACCATTTGCGCGGTCGTGGAAGCCGTCGGTGCGAGGTTGTTAGGGTCGGCTTCTTTTTCAATCGGCGTGTGCAATATATACGTCGCATTTTTGCCTAAATACGAATTTCGATTTGACACCATGCCGACGAGAACGTTGCCAAAATTCTTCAATAAAGGCACCAACGCCTTGATTTCGGGCGTATCGCCGCTTTTTGACAAGCAAATCACCACATCTTCGGGTTGAACAATGCCTAAATCGCCGTGAATGGCATCAGCGGCGTGCATAAATACTGAGGGGGTGCCTGTGGAGTTGAAAGTGGCCGCAATTTTTTGCGCCACAATCGCGGATTTACCAATGCCCGTCAAAATCGTTCTGCCTTTGGATTGATAAATCGTTTCAACCGTTTTTACAAAATCGCTGTCTATCGAATTGCGTAAAGCGGCAATCGTAAGTAATTCAATATCAATGGTTTGTCTAGCGTTTGTAATAATTGTATGCTCTCTTTCTTTAGTCATTTTAATGCGCCTTTGTACCCCTCAGTATTTTGAGTATTTTTTGTTATTTTTAAGATATGTTAAGTTCAAAACGTATAATTTTAAGCTGATTTATTTTAGTTAAAAAATGAATTTTCGCTTGGTGAAACAAAAAGCTGTTCTATCTTGCAATGTAAATAATTAAATCAGTAGCTAAACTTTACAACGAATGATAACTTTTTCTTACAGTCTTACAGGGCTTTTTTTATAAATACGCCTATTCAGTCCAAAGTTTTACACGCACGGGCGTGCTTGTTGCAATGTCGTTTACGCACATAATTTTAAAAAAATCGTTTTTTCATCGGAGATTTCTTCTAAAAAAAATCGACGCGTTCATTGCACTGACCTCGCCGAAATATTAGCCTGTACGCGTCTAAAAAACGGTACAAAACGGTACCACAACAAAAGTATTTTAAAAAAAGAAAAAGTACCTCTTTTTCGACATTTTTTTGGCCATCGGTGCGATGAGTTGCCAAAATGACATTGAGCAAGGCGCAATCACATCGGCTGTCATGCCGACCTAGTGAACGTTTTTAAATTTAGTAAAAGAACGCGCTAGTTAAAGCCTAAAAAATAAATTTATAGACAAATAAAATTCTAAATTAAAAAATTTTAAGTTGTATATATTTTGCAATAAACAGAAATGCAATATTAATGAAAACTAATTTTTCTAAAATCAGATTTTTAACAAAGGTAGTACCCCCTCAGTATTTTAACCATTTTAGATATTTTAGGCGTAAAATTTGATTAGCTTCAACACGATACGCTCATCATTGAAAGAGCCAAATCAACGCTTCAATCATTTTTTTTCTCGTTAGGATTTGTTATGGTAAAAAAGAATATACCTTTTTTACCCTTTTTTATTTTGCGTTTCTACCCTTAAAACGCTTAATTTTGCGGCGTTAGATGACAATCACATCTTAGAAAACGACATTTATCACTAAAAAGTCATTAAGACAGCAACACTTAAAACATGAATGTAACAGTAGTTGGAACGGGCTATGTGGGTCTCGTCACTGGCACTTGCTTCGCCGAAACAGGCAACCACGTTATCTGCGTTGACATTGACGCGCGCAAAGTGGAGCGGATGAAAAACGGCGAAGTGCCGATTTTTGAGCCAGGTTTAGACCTCCTTTTTGAACGCAATACCAAACAAGGGCGTTTGCATTTTACAACTGATTTGGCGGCGGCGATTGAAAAAGCCCAAATCATTTTCCTCGCCTTACCGACGCCTCCAGGCGAAGATGGTTCGGCAGATTTATCCTATATTTTGGGCGTCGCACGCGATTTATCCAAAATTATCAAGGATTATAAAGTTATCGTTGATAAAAGTACCGTTCCCGTTGGCACATCGGAGAAAGTCCATGCCGCTTTGGCGGCTAATTTGGATGAAAGCCTCTTCGATGTGGTGTCAAACCCAGAATTTCTCCGCGAAGGTGTGGCTGTTGATGACTTTATGAAGCCCGACCGTGTGGTGATTGGCACAAACTCGGACAAGGCGCGCAAAGCGATGAAGCAACTCTACGAACCGTTTGTACGCCAAGGCAATCCTATTTATTTCATGGACGAACGGTCAGCAGAAATGACTAAATATGCGGCGAATTCTTACCTCGCCATGCGTATTTCGTATATGAATGAAATCGCTAACTTGTGCGAACGCGCAGGTGCAAACGTGGACATGGTACGTGTAGGTATGGGCAGCGACAATCGGATTGGCAAGCGGTTTTTGTTTCCAGGAATCGGTTATGGCGGTTCGTGTTTTCCGAAAGACGTGCAGGCTTTGGCCATGACGGCGGAGCAATATGACTACGATTTCAAAATTTTGAAGTCCGTAATGACCATCAATGACATTCAAAAAACGCGTTTGCCCGACAAAATTATGTCGTACTTCAACAATGACGTGAAAGGTAAAACATTTGCGTTGTGGGGCTTGGCTTTCAAACCAAACACCGACGATATTCGGGAAGCACCCGCACTCGACATTATCAATACGTTGTTGGCAGGTGGTGCAAAAGTTCAAGCATTTGACCCAGAAGCCATGGAAAATGTGGCGCGGATTTACGGTGAAAAAGTTACTTTCTGCACCGACGAATATGCCACTTTAGTAAACGCCGATGCCTTGATTATCGCTACTGAATGGGGCTTGTTTAGAACACCTGATTTTGAAAAATTGGCTGGTTTAACAACAAAAGCCATCTTCGATGGACGCAATTTGTACGATATTGACGCCATGCGCGGCAAAGGCTTCCGTTATGAAAGCATTGGCCGTGAAGTGATTGAAGAGTAGAAATTTGTTATATCTAACATAGCAATTGACAATAAAAAAACCGCTTCGATTCGTCGAGGCGGTTTTTTTTTATGGAATTATCGGCGTCACGGTACGGTGTCCTTTCACGAAATCTTAAAGATTTCGTGAAAGGACACCGTACCGTGAATTAATTTTTTGACAGCTATTTTATTGCTGAAAAAACCAAGTGTGTTAGGAATTTTTTAATCAATTCTCGGTCTTGATTGCCTTCAAAATCGGTCAATCTAGGCAAGTGTTGCATGAAAAAATGTTGAAAATGCGCCGTTTCGACAAGTGTGCTTGAGAGCGAACGCGGGTGCGGATATGTGGGATTGTAGTCCGAAATCAAGACGGCAATTCGCGCGCAAAGGTCTTTGTAAGGCTTAAAAAGCTGTACTGAATTGTCATCATCCACGCTTTTATTGAGATAGACTTTCGTGCTTTCACTGATAACAATGTCATAAAGTGCATCTGTATCAAAATCGGCTGCCCCAAGCGTATGGTCAGGCGCGCCTACGAGTAACTCAATGACTTTCAATATTTTAGCCTCCGAAGATTCAACATTATTGACGTGAAACAGCACAAGATATTCCATAAAAGTCCAATACCACGTAACGATGTATTGCAGCAATCGGTATTTGTTCTCAAAATAACGGTAAATGCTCGCTTCGGTCGTCTTGATAGCTTCCGCCAATTTCTTGAAAGTAAACGTTTCAATGCCTAGCTCATGAATCATCACAATGCTTTGCTGAATGATACGGCGACCAAGTTCTGTTGAGTCGGGGTCACGATGAAAAAGTTTCTCGTTCAATTTGATATTTAACTTTAATTCCATTTTATAAGTGGCTATCTATTATAGTTTTTTAAATTTTAATGTATAAAATATTGATTTTTAAATTTTTAGTTCGATAGGCAAGAAAATTTGCTTAGGCAGGCTAAAATACTGAGGGGGCTATAAACAACAGGAAACCCTATTGAAAGGTTTACTTTAAGCCTCAAAGTTAAACTTATTTTTTAAAATGAACAACTTTTTTTTAAGATAGTAAAACTATTATCGAAGGCAGTTGTTATATCTTGGTAAGTTTTCTAACAGAGAACTTTCTATTATGGAGAAGAGGGTGAAATACATACAGTTTTTGTTGAGCTGCTCGGGTGTCGGGCAGCTTTTTTTATGTCAAGTTTATTCACGGATTTATAACTTACTCACTCATGCTACGCAAGCGGCTAAAATGGCACACTGATTTGAAGGATACGGCTGATTCAAAAGAATTTCTTTTTTAAGTAAATGCTTGTAGAAAAAAATCAGCGTCAATCAGTCGTATCGCTCAAATCAGTGTGCCATTGCGTAACATCAGTTACTCAAAAGAATTTGTGCGAAACCATACATAATGAACGCCTCATGAAATCCGTGTTAATCCGTGAAATTCGTGGATAACCACATTGTTATTTGCTTCTAAAATCGTCCAAAAACGTCCGAACTGCCGTAAAAGACACCATTTTATGGTCAAAAAAGGCCACAGCAGCCGTTGCTTCTTCGGGCGTTGCTTGCAGGTGATTGAGGATATTTGTCAAGTGCATCTTCATGTGTCCGCGCTGAATGCCCGTTGTGACGAGCGAGCGAACAGCCCCAAAATTTTGAGCCAAACCCACAACTGCAATAATTTGCATCAATTCAGCCGCCGACGGATTGCCTAAAATTTGCATACTCAACTTCGCCAGCGGATGCAGCGATGTCAAACCGCCGACCGTGCCGACCGCTAAAGGCATATCAAGCCAAAACTTGAACCGTCCATTTTCAATCGAACAAGCCGACAGACTTCGGTACTGACCGTCGCGGGCTGCAAAGGCGTGCGCGCAAGCCTCAATAGCCCTAAAATCATTGGCCGTTGCCAAAACAACGGAATCAATGCCGTTCATTATGCCCTTGTTGTGGGTCACGGCACGGTAAGGGTCGAGTTGCGCGATGCGGATGGCTTTTCGGAATTTTTCGGCATAAAAAGCCGCTTCTTCGTGGTGAAATTCGGCAATTGCACACTCCACGGACGCCCTAACAATACATTGAGGCGTATAATTCGATAAAATACACATCACGACGACAGGTGTACTATCTGTTTTTTCGGCTAGAAAAAAGGTCAAATCTTCGCCAAAACTCTCCAAAACGGAGTTGATGAAATTCGCTCCCATTGAATCGCACGTCTCAAATTGAACGCGCAATTGGTAATAATCGGGTTCTTCATTGGTAAAATCAATCAAGTCAATCGCCCGAATGCCGCCGCCACGCCGTTCCATATTTGCCGTAATCGGCTTGGCTTTTTCAATTAAAACGGCTTTTAATTGGTCAAAAAGAGACCCCCTCAGTATGTCACCGTTTCCAGACCATGTAAAATGTACTTGACCGACTTTCGTTGTCCCCAAAACTTCGGCTTTGAAACCGCCGCGTTCTGACCAAAATTTGGCCGCACTTGCCGCCGCCGCCACAACCGAACTTTCTTCAATTACCATCGGCACGGCATACGTTTTATCGTTAATCAAAAAATTGGGCGCAATCCCATAAGGAATTGGAAAATTGGCCACCGTGTTTTCAGAAAAACCGTCAAAAACGCGTTGAAATTCTGCATCGGTGGATTGAAAATTGGAAAAAATATCCAAGGTAGGCCCCTCAGTTGCTTCGTGCCTCGCAATGACGCTTGAGTCATTTTCTCCTTTATTTTGAAGAAAATTACTTGACAACCACTCGATTTTGCCTTGTTTGGAGAGTTTAGAAAAACCGTTTATCGTTTTGTTCATTACAAATTAATTAGATTTTTAGATGTGTTGGAAATGATGGATGATAAGTGATGAATTGCGAAACGACTTGCCACTCGAAATTGTTTAATCCTCACTCGTGATTATATTACGCTACTTTGATACAGTCGTGCGGTGATTTCTTATAATCACAAGCCCCATTGCGGCGTAGCTGCAAAATCTCGGTAACACTCAACTCAACATAGACTTTTAAAGTGCGGT
>JAYSRS010000411.1:0-11875 GCA_043720935.1 Saprospiraceae bacterium | reverse complement strand
GCCTTCTCCCCAACTTGCGCGGATAAAAGTCGCTTTGGCCACTTGATAATTTGCGCCGATGCGAAAAACGGGTCTGGCCGTATCTCTGATAATGCCGCCGTTCTTTGCCGCTTCCTTGTATTTGGCGTTAAAAACGACCGTATCGGGGCCATAAATCGTGTTTTGCTCGTAGCGAATGCCACCCGACAGGTTGAGTTGACCGATTTTTTTATCCACTTGCGCGTAAATCGCAGCGTTATTAGACGTGTAATTCCGATTGCCGTAAAGTTCCGCACTGATTTTAGTGCCGCCACCGACAAGCCCTGCCGTCACAACGAGGTCGTTTTCAAATTTTCGTTGAAATTGATATTCCCCATAATACAAAACCGAGCTATTGCTGCGGCCATTGTCCAACGCATTGTTAACGCTATAAATACGGGATAAAATCTTATGGCGATTACCGTATTTATCGAAATAATTGAGATATGGGTCAATCGTAAAACGGGTTTTATTGGACTTAGAATAGGTCGTCGGCGAGCCAATATACGCGCTGTCTTTGTGGTCAGCGAAGTAAAAAAAGTCGTTCGACGCGCCTGTATTGACGTTCCAATTCACGCCAACGCTCAATCTATCCGTAATCCGATAGCGCGTTGAAGCGGAAAAACGGGTGAATTTTTGATAACAAAACTTCTGAAAACTGCTTTGATTGTAGTAAAAAAGGGTCGCTGCGAGGTCAAATTTGCCAAATTTCTGCTTGTGCATAAGGCTTGCCCCCGCTTCGTAAGGTTGACCGCCGCCACGGGCTGCCGACCACCAATGTTTTACGTCGTCTTTGGGTTGCAAATAAGCAGTATAAAACGTAGCGAACTTGGTCTCGGGTTCAGATTTGGCAAAACCCGTGCGGATATTGATAATCCCGTTCATCGCCGACGAACCGTACAAGGCCGACGCCGCGCCTTTGACGACCTCAATTTGTTCGATATTTTCGACGGGAACATCGCGCCAATTTGGGAAACCTGCGTCGGCTTGCAAAGCGGGAATGTCGTCAATCAACAACAAAACGCGGCTACCTGCCCCGTAACTCCAGCCCGAACCACCGCGAATATTGGCTTGTCCGTCAATGATATTCACCCCGGGAACTTTCTGCAAAACATCGTCCACGCGGCGCGTATTGACGTTTTCAATCAGTTTTGGGCCGATAATATCCAAGGAAACAGTGACTTCGGCCAATGATTTTTCAAATTTACCCGACGTCACGGTGGCCATAGACAGTAGTTGATTGGCTTCCGAAAGTGGAAAATCAAGCGAAGTGACCCCCTCAGTAATTATCACTTTTTTTGACAAATTTTCGTAGCCAACGAAGCTAACGGTCGCTTGGTATTCACCCGCTTGCTTGATTGTGAGGGAAAACGTGCCGTTATTGTCGGTTATTACGCCCGTTTCGCCAATTCTGACTTGCGCGCCGATAAGCGGTTCTGTGGTCTTTTGGTCAAATACCTTCCCCGTAATTTTGATTTGACCTAAAAGCGTTGTGCTTGATAGTAAAAGGAATAGAAATACGTGTGTTGCTCGTTTCATAGACGTTTGTTAACGTGAGTGTTGCTTAAAAAATAAGATTTTTAGAATGCAAAACTAACTTAAATATGGGATAACAAAAGTTAAATCAAAAAAAGGACACCCCCTCAGTATAAAACGCAAAAAGAGCCTAAAAAACAGCATCGGACAACTAAACACACGCCCAGTTGTTTTATCTTTTTTTCATTTTCAAACTAAAAATCATCAACAATGATAAAAACGGCACTTATCACGGGCGGCTCAAAAGGCATCGGCTACGGCATCGCGGAAGTATTGATAAAAGAAGGCATTAAAGTAGCGATTACGAGCCGCACGCAGGAGGCCGCTGACACCGCCGCCGCATCGCTCAATCAGATAAAAGCGGGTTATGCGCTTGGCATTGCTTCGGATGTTCGGAATTTAGCGTCGCAAGAAAGTGCGGTTGCAGAAGTTTTGGCGGCTTGGGGGCGTTTGGATTATTACATCGCAAACGCGGGTGTGGGTCATTTTGCACCGATTCAAACGCTCTCGGAAGCACATTGGTTGGAAACAATTGATATTAACTTGACGGGCGTTTTTTACAGTATCAAGGCATCTTTAGCCGCTTTGAAGGCATCGCAAGGCTATTTTATCTCAATTGCGAGCCTCGCGGGTGCTAATTTCTTTGAAACAGCCGCCGCTTACAACGCGAGTAAATTTGGTTTGGTCGGTTTCACACAAGCTATTATGCTCGATTTGCGGAAAGAAGGGATAAAAGTGAGTACGATTATGCCGGGGTCGGTTGCAACGCATTTTGGGAATCATACGCCGAGCGAAAAAGACGCGTGGAAAATTCAGCCCGAAGACATCGGCCAAATTGTTTCGGATTTAATTAAAATGCCCGCACGGACGTTGCCGAGTAAAATTGAGGTGAGGCCGAGTATGCCGCCGAGTAAATAGCTAAACGTGATGGCACACTGATTTTGCTGATACGACTGATTTACGCTGATTTTTCTTAGTTTCCTTCTGAATGACAAAAGAAAAATCAGCGTGAATCAGTCGTATCAGTCCAATCAGTGTGCCATTGCGTAATATGTAGGTGAGCAATTAAACAGACCGTGTTTTCCAGATAATTTCTTCTGCCCCCAAGTCTTGCCCGACCTTCCGACCCAATACAAAAAGGTAATCCGACAAACGATTAAGGTACTTTATACTGAGGGGGTCTATTTTTTCGACCGCCGCCAAACCGACAACTAATCTTTCTGCACGGCGGCAAACTGTTCTTGCAATATTGCAAAACGACACCGTTGAATGACCGCCTGGCAAGATAAAATTCTTCAACATTGGCAAGTCTGCCTCCATCGTATCTATTTGATTTTCAAGCAATTCTATATCTTCTGCTGTTACATCAGGCGTCGTCATCGCCTTAGACGGGTCGCTTGCAAGCATCGCCCCGACGGTAAACAATCGGTCTTGAATTTCCTTCAAAACCATGCGGTATTCTGCCGTTCCAATCAAATCGCGCAGCAAACCGATGTACGAATTGAGTTCGTCAACCGTCCCGTAAGCCTCTACGCGGTAGTGATTTTTAGGGACGCGTGCGCCGCCGAAAAGGGCTGTTTCGCCAGTATCGCCCGTTTTAGTATAGATTTTAAAAGCCATTGTCTAGGAAAATGATGAATGATGAATTTACAAACGACTGATTACCAAGCAATTACAAACTAAAATTGAATATTTTGTTATTTACTGATGTTACGCACCGTCCCGTTAGGGACGAAATATTTATAACCGCCGATTTCAATCGGCGGACAGTTTAACAGGGCACTTTATTTTGTCTCGTAGAGACAACATTGTAAATGCAAAGTGTTGTCTCTACGAGACAAAAGCGGAAACGGCGCATTACTTTTCCGCCAATTGAAATCGGCGGTTACAAATATCTCGTCCCTAACGGGACGGCAAGGCTGCGTAACGTCAGTTATTTAGTCTTTACAATCTAAAAATTACTACCCCTCAGTGTTTCGGCATAAAAAAAAAGCCGTTGCAAATCTAAGATTCACAACGGCTTGTTTATATTTATTTATTTTGTAGCGAGAGGGGGGCTCGAACCCCCGACCTCAGGGTTATGAATCCTGTGCTCTAACCAACTGAGCTACCGCGCCATACTGCATAAATTAATGAACTGCTCGAAAGCGACGCAAAAGTAGTACGTTTTTACAAACTAGAAAACTTTAGGGCATTTTTTTCAAAAATAAAAAAAAACACACAAAAATGAATGCAACAAAAAGATGCATCAAAAGTTAAAGTTTTAAAAAAAGTGAAAAAGTTGAGATGTGAGGGTTGACTTTTGTTAGAAAAAGTCTTAATTTTGTCACTTTATTGATTATTGCTGAATACTATTTTTATAATTCGATATAAGATTTGAAAGAAAAAGATGGCAGCCCCTGCGTTTTTTTGAAGAATTATAAGGAAATGGTGAGATATTTCCCTAGTTCTCCAATAAAAGTAACTTTTTTTCATACATTCTAGTGAGGGTTGATTTGCAAGGGGCTGCTTCTTTCAGCAATATTTGAGTCATCAAACCGCGACAAAAACGACAAGGCAGCGGCGTTCGCTGCTTGACTTTGAAAAAAATATTTTTTTTCTCGTTTTTTTTTACCCCCTCAGTATTCAAGCCTAAAAAAACCTTGTGAACTCTGCGTTCACAAGGTTTTTTTAATGCCTCCCTCCACCCTATTTATCGGCGAAATCAAGTGGTTTATCCAACGTTTTATTTTTTATCTAAAAAAGAATGGGATTTATCTTCCTTATTTATCTATCATTGCTCGTTAAAATATTTTTGCTCAACATTAAAAACGTAAATTATCATGTTAAAAATTTTGTATCTCGTTTTCGCAGTAGCCCTCATCGGCGGTGCTATGTACCTCATGACAGAACCCAAAACCGAAAGCGGCAACATCGCTATTATGATGTGCAGCATCGTCGGTATCCTGTGTTTTGCCATGTATTTTTTTGTGGA
The DNA here is from genome assembly GCA_043720935.1 of Saprospiraceae bacterium. Taxonomy (GTDB): domain Bacteria; phylum Bacteroidota; class Bacteroidia; order Chitinophagales; family Saprospiraceae; genus JAAFJT01. The sequence goes on along the minus strand of JAYSRS010000411.1, from coordinate 7,347 downwards.
TAAATTAAAAAAATAAGACTAAAATCTCACACGGAGTTCACATAAAAAACATAAAACAAGAGGAAAATAAATGAAAGTTCTTGAAATTACCAATTTAACAAAGCGTTACGGACGCATCACCGCCGTCAATAGCTTAAATCTCGATGTCGAAGCGGGTCAAATTATGGGGGTTTTGGGGCCAAATGGTTCGGGAAAAACCACGACTTTGGGCATCGTTTTGGGCATTACCAAGGCCGATAATGGTCATTTTCAATGGTTTGGCGGCAAATACGGCAACAGCGCGCAAGCCTTGCAACGCGTCGGTTCGCTACTTGAAACGCCCAATTTTTTTCCCTATTTGGGTGCAGAAGACAATTTGAAAATCATTGCACATATCAAACGTGCGCCGCAAACGGACTTCAATCACTTGCTGGAATTGGTGAATTTGGCACACCGCAAAGACACGCCGTTCCGTGCCTATTCGTTGGGCATGAAACAACGTTTAGCGATTGCCGCAACGATGGTTGGCGACCCTGATATATTGATTTTTGATGAACCGACAAACGGCCTCGACCCTTCAGGCATTGCAGAAGTACGCACAACGATTCAAGAAATTGCGGCGCGAGGCAAAACTATTTTTATGGCGAGTCATATCTTGGATGAAGTCGAAAAAGTCTGTTCTCACGTAGCGATTATCAAAAATGGCAATTTGTTAGCAACGGGCGGCGTCGGGTCAATTCTCAACAAAGAAATTACGGTCGAAATTGCTGCCAAAAACGCCGATATACTGAGGGGTCTCCTTTCTGATGTCAACTTTATTTCTAAACTCGACGAGCATCACGGCATTTTCATCGCAAGCGTAAAAAATGGTTTTGGGGCAACCGATTTGAGTCAATTGGCCTTCGATAAAGGCTTAGTTTTGACGCATTTAGTGGAACGCAAACGCCGTTTGGAAGAAGAATTTTTGCAAATCACATCCCGTAATTAACGCTAAAAAGATACATGACAATATGGAAAAGATACTTTTTCTCTTACAACTCGAATGGTTGAAAATTCGAAATTATCGCCCATTTTGGGTATTATCGGGCGCATTTATCTTGATTATGGGCGCATTTATGCCTTTCATCAAGGCGATAAAAATGCCCAAAGAAGTGTTTGATTTGACGACCTCACTGATGTTTCCAAACGTTTGGCACAACTTGGCGTATTGGGGCAATTGGGCCGCCTTTTTCTCCATCGGTTTTTTGAGCGTTTTATCTATTACCAATGAATTTGAGTTCAAAACATTGCGCCAAAGTGTCATAAGTGGCCTTAGTCGGACGGACGTTTTTCTCTCAAAATTGCTTTTTATTGTCAGTTTGAGCGTAGGGGCAACGCTCGTGTACGCGCTGTTCGCCTTGCTTTTCGGCAGCATCACGACCGAAACAATTTACTGGTCGCGGGTGTCAGAAGGATTTAGTTGGATGGGCAATTTCTTTGTCATGTGCCTGGGTTTTTCAAGTTTTGCTTTGTTTTTAGGCACTTTATTGCGGCGTTCGGGCATCAGTTTGTTCTTACTGTTGACGTGGGAATTTTTTATTGAGCCGATTTTACGCTATGCAATTCATAACAAGTTAATTGCGGCCAATGAAACGATGCACTATTATCCTATGAAAGCCTTTAACAGCCTCATTCCCGTGCCGCTTCCAAAAGCAGCAAGCGCAATGGTCAACGGTGCAGAAGTGAAAATGATTTTAGACACGAATACAGCGATGGTTGTGGCAGTTGTTTACATTGGTTTATTGCTTTTTGGCACGTATTATTTGTTGAAAAATAAGGATTTATAATTCCTTTTGAAATTTCTAAAAAGCATTACTTTTGTAAAAAATAGGAAAAATGAAAAGAACTAAAAAAGTACCGCCGATTCGGTTAGATCCAGAAAGTCCCTTGGCTAAGGGCTTAATAATGATGTTGGAGCATAAAAAACTTCGGGAACGATTTTGGCGCGGCGAAATTGGCCTCGACGAATTGAATCAATTGCTTAATGATAAAGGCATCAAAAAACAATACGAACATGGATTTGCCGTATAATTTCCTTGAAAAAGACAACGACTATCGTTTTGAAACAGATAAAGGCATTTTTTACAGTGTCAGTTTCACAGATGGTTCGTTTTACTTTATCAATTTACCTCCTTACATTCCTGTTTTCGAGATGTCAATAAAAGTTGTGAGTCTTGGAAAATATATGTCACCTCCACGCGATCCGCGTGTGGAGGTGACAATTGTTGCTATTTTTCGATTATTCCTTGCCGAACATGAGAATAGTGTTGTCTATATTTGCGATAATCTTGATGAAAAACAAGCCGCTCGACATCGTAAATTCGATATGTGGTTTCAGCGTCATACAAATACAGAATTGGTAAAATACGACTCTCATTTTATCGTAGATTCTCAAGAAATTTATGCGTCATTAATTCTTCATAGCCTCAATCCATTTAAACAAAATTTGATACAAGTCTTTCTAAATCAAGCAAATGAATATGACAAATAATTATTAAGCATAGCTAAAACACTGACGGGTCATTTTTGACGCGTCTGATAAATCGCATAACCTTGACGCGCTAAAAGCACAACGCCAATAGCAATCATGACCCAATCAAAAATCGTTTTTTCGACCTTCATGATATTACGAATAACAAGCAGCAATACAACGCCGCTGAATATTAATTCTTGATTTTTACTACTCATTTTTCTAACCGATTAATTTATTTAAATAATTGATAATCAACTAATTACAAAATTACAGATTTAATCGCTTTGGTTTTTGTCATTCAGAAGGAATCTCTATTTTATGTGTCATTAATTACGCCACACAATAGAGATTCCTTCTGAATGACAAAAACTAGGACATCTTTAAGCACTAATAATTTTAATACTCTCTCTCAAATCCGAAGCTATTGCACGCGCCTTGTCGAGCTTTCTGTTCATAACCGTTACATGGCCCATTTTACGAAAAGGCTTTGTTATTTTTTTTCCGTAAAAATGAAAATGTACCCCCTCAGTATTTAAGCCTTTTTCAAAGCCTTCCACCTTTGGCACGCCTTCATAACCGTCTTCGCCAACCAAATTGAGCAAAACGGACGGGCTACGCATCATCGGAGAACCCAAAGGTAAGTTTAAAACACCACGTATATGTTGTTGAAATTGAGACGTTTCTGCTGCTTCTATCGTATGATGACCCGAATTGTGCGGACGCGGGGCAATCTCGTTGACCAAAATATCGGACTTCCCACGCGGGTTATGCAACAAGAACATTTCGACAGCCAAAACACCACAAATATCTAATTGCTCAATGATTTTTTTACCGTAATTAATCGCAAATTGCATGGATTTATCTTGCAACGGCGCAGGACAAATTTGCACATCTAACATATTTGATTGCTCATTGAAAAACATCAAAACAGGGTCGTAATACGTCACTTCTCCTTGCTCATTGCGCGCAAACATGACGGCAATTTCCCCGTGAAAATCCACTTTTTCTTCCAAAAGACAAGGCACATCGGGCAAGCCTTCGGCCTCTTCAAGGCTTTTGATAATCGCTACACCTTTGCCGTCGTAACCACCTTGCCGCGATTTCCAAACCCAATCAAACGTATTGACTTCTTTCAAATAATCAATCAAATCAGATTTAGCATTAAAGCATTTAAAATCAGCCGTTGGAATTTTATTTTTCACAAAAAATGCTTTCTGCAAACCCTTGTCGTTCACCGTTTCAAGAGCCGACGGACGCGGATGCACTTTGATGCCTTCGGCTTCCAAAGTTTTTAAAGCGGCGATGTTAACGTGTTCAATTTCAATGGTTAATACATCTACTTTTCTACCAAATGACACCACATCGTCGTAGTTTTTAAAATTACCGACCACAAAATGCTTGCAATACGGTTGCGCGGAGGCCCCCTCAGTATCCAAGACAAAAGTCTCTAAATCCCAATCCGCCGCCGCTAAACACATCATTTTGCCAAGCTGTCCGCCCCCTAAAATACCTAGTTTTTTCATCGTTTTTAGTTATAAAAAAGAACCACAGAAGGGTTTAATCATCTGTGGTTCATTATGATTTTTTTTATCATTCAGAAAAAATCTCGTTTTTTGTCATTCAGAGAGAATTTCGTTTTTGTCATTCAGAAGGAATCTTTACTTTATGTGTTGGGAAATTTTTATAACACATAAAATAAAGATTCCTTCTGAATGACAAAAACGAGATTCCTTCTGAATGACAAAAAACCAATCCCTTTAATTCGCTACTTCCGCTAAGAATTTCAAGCGCATCAACTGAATTTCGTCGAACGTAATTTGGTCGTCATCTTCTTTCAAAGACTTAAAAGCCGCGTTAATATCGTCATTTTCAGCCGTCATAAAGTAGTTGTAAATGTCGTCTTGAACACCCTCGTCAATCACGTCTTCGATGCAGTGATCCAAACTTAATTTCGTTCCCGACTGAATAATGGAATATAATTCGTCCATCAAATCCGCCATATTCAACTGATTTTGACGCGCAATTTCGGCCAACTGCACCTTACGGTCAATGCCTTTAATGATAGCAACCTTGGTTTTCGACTGATTCGCCACTTGTTTCAAGACAAAATCTTGCGGACGGTCAATCTCATTTTCTTCCACATATTTAGTAATCAAAGCGATAAACGGCTTGCCAAATTTCGTCGCTTTACCCGCCGAAACGCCTTGAACTTTGAGCATTTCTTCCACCGAAATCGGATAAACAGTCGCCATATCTTCCAAACTCGGGTCTTGGAAAACGATGTACGGCGGCACGTTTTTCTTCTTTGCTTCCGAACGCCGCAAGTCTTTCAACATATTGAAAAGCAACGTATCGAGCGCGGCAGGACGGGCTTGCATTTCGTCAGGGTCAACCGACACATCTTCAAAATTATGATTCAACGTAATCATCATTTCAGTCGGTTTATCAATAAATTTCCGACCTTCTTCCGTCATGTGAATCACCCCGTATTGCTCAACTTCCTTATAAATCAAACCGCCTAGCATCGCGTGACGCATAACCGATTGCCAAAAAACTTCATCTTTACCTTTACCGACGCCGAAAAGTTCGTGTTTCGTATAACGGAAATCTTTCATTTCTTTCGTCTCGCTGCCCATGATAAAATCAACGAGCGTTTTCAAAACGAACTGTTCGCCAAGCGTATCCACAACCTCCAAAGCGGACGCCATTTCTTCTTGAACATCCACCGTCGGACGCGGATAACGGCAATTATCGCACATCCCGTTGCGAGCGCAAACAAATTTTTCACCAAAATAATGCAGCAAAAACTCACGGCGGCACGTCGTTGTTTCGGCATAAGCCGTCATTTCCTCCATGAGTTGCATCCCCATTTCGCGCTCGGCGACGGGTTTGTCACGTAGGAATTTTTCAAGCCGCGCAATGTCTCGATAACTATAAAACGCCACGCATTTGCCGTCCAAACCGTCTCGACCTGCACGACCTGTCTCTTGATAATAATTTTCAATGGATTTTGGAATGTCGAAGTGCATCACAAACCGCACATCGGGCTTGTCAATGCCCATACCGAAGGCAATTGTCGCCACAATCACGTCAATATCTTCCATCAAAAACGCGTCTTGCGTTGCCGCACGCGTTTTAGCGTCTAAACCAGCATGATAAGGTAGGGCTTTTATGCCATTGACTTCTAAAACTTTTGCAATGTCTTCGGCTGATTTACGCGCTTGAACGTAGATAATGCCCGATTGATTCGGCGTTTCCTTGACAACTTGGAGAATTTGTCGGTGCAAAATTTCGCCTTTCGGCGGTTTTGGGCGAACATCGTAATACAAATTATCGCGGTTGAAAGACGAAATAAAGATGCGTTCGTCTTGCATATCCAAGTTTTTGACAATATCAATCTGAACTTTTGGCGTCGCCGTTGCCGTCAGAGCGATAATCGGCACGCGGCTGTCAATCGTCTCAATCATGGTTCGGATACGGCGATATTCGGGACGAAAATCATGGCCCCATTCAGAAATACAATGTGCCTCATCAACTGCTACGAAAGAGATATTGGTATTCTGAAAAAACTCAATATTTTCGTCTTTTGTCAAGGTTTCAGGCGCAACGTATAAGAGTTTTGTGTGTCCGTCAGTAATGTCTTGCTTGACTTTTTTGATGTCTGTCCGCGAGAGCGAAGAGTTCAAATAATGGGCGATTTCGTCGCCATCGGAGTAGCCACGAATGGCATCAACTTGGTTTTTCATCAAGGCAATCAGCGGCGAAATAATCAACGCCGTACCTTCCAACATCAAAGCAGGCAACTGATAACATAGCGATTTTCCACCGCCTGTTGGCATAATAACAAAAGTATCATGCCCTTTCAAAAGGCTTGTAATGACGGCCTCTTGCGTCCCTTTAAATTCGTCAAAGCCAAAAAACTTGTTCAACGCCTCGTGTAACTGTTCGGATGTTACGTCTGTATTAGCTTGCATTTACGCGCAATTTTTTATAGTTTTATTAAAGATATTTTTAATCGGATAATCCATTTCATACACGTTATTATATGTAGTACATATTCTCAAATTATTCCCCCTAAAATTAGTCGGCACATAAAAAAAGTACCCCCTCAGTATTTCGATACTTTGAGGCCCTATTTTCGGTTATTGAACTTATGTCGTAGTGAATAGTGGTTTGTCGAAAGCGACAATGATACTGAGGGGTATGCTGTTGACTCACTAATTTTTGCACGATTCTCTTTTTTTACCAAATAAAAATTTGGTTTTGTTTATCAATTCAAGTTGCGTTCTTTTGGTTGGCGTTTTTTGATGGAATGAAATTAAAACGAATTTTTCATTCAGCCGCTAACTTTGTCCATTTTTTTTCAAAAAAAGTGAAATTTAGTTTTACACATAGCAAAAAAACGTATAGTCAAGTTGTGGCTATTTGGCTTGAAAAAGGTCAAAAAAGGCATTTTAAACGCTAAAAAATTAAAATTCAAGCAGATTATTCTCCTCCACTTACAAGCAACTTCAATCGCCTAAACGCGATATTTTTTTTCAAAAATATTTGATCTATGTGTTTTTCAATAACTCCGAAAGAGTTGAACATGAATAGAAAACAAGCAAAATTTTCCCCAACTCTGAAGAAGTTGAACATAGATAACAGCGAAACCTCTATCTAACTCCTTTAGAGTCGAGCGTTAATAAGTTATATTAAAGTGTCTGACTGCGGCGTAGCTGCACAATCTCGGTAATACTGCCCCAAAGCTCAATTTTTTACGGAATTATCGGTTTTATGTCGCAAATCAATTTTTGAGTAAAAAAAGGCATTTTTGTGGCAAAAGTGGCAAAAGATTTAGGAAATTTTGCAAATTT